>JAJZAG010000123.1 GCA_021799555.1 Deltaproteobacteria bacterium
CGCGCGGCGCCATGCATCGCGATCGACAAGCTGCATCCCGGTCGCTTGCTCGGTCTCGTAGCGATTCGGGGTCAGCACGCTCGCGCCGCGATAGAGCGAGAAATCGCCGCCGATACGCGGATCGACGATAACTGGAATATGCCTTCGGCTCGCCCCGTCGATAATCGTGCGCATCAGGGTGGGCGTAAGCAAACCTTTATTGATATCGGAGATGAGCACGCCGTCGATCCGGGGCAACTCGGCGCGATAGCGCGCGATCAGATCGCGCTCGCGCGCGCGAGAGATCGGCGACGGATCCTCTTCATCGACGCGAAGTAGCTGTTGCGTGCCGCGATGCGCAGCCTGAACCGATCCGAGCATCCGCTGCTTCACGATCGTCGGCCGGTCAGGGTCGGTAATGAGTCCGCGCGTCGCGATTCCGAGACCGCCCAGGATTTCGCGTAACAGTGCTCCGTCGCGATCGGCGCCGACAACGCTGAGCGCGGCTGGCGCGGCGCCGAGCGCGCACAGATTCGCCATCACGAAGCCAGCGTTGCCGGGCTTTTCCTCGCGCCGGGCGACGCGCAGCACCGGAATTGGCGCCTCCGGCGAGATTCGCGCGACGTCGCCCCAAACGTAGCGATCCAGAATAACCTCGCCCGCCACCATCACGCGCAGCTTGGGCAGACTCGGAAGCTCTTCGTGCGCGGCGCCAGCGCGACGGTCGGTTCGGGCACGCGTTTTAGCGGTAGCCATGGCCGCGATGATACGGGATTGCACGCTGGTGGATAAAGCCCGCGCACCCCGGCGTCGGGAGCTTCGCCGAAGGATCTAACCGAAATGCGACTGCGGACAACACAGATTTCGTCGATTGGTAAATCCTGGAAAACGCATGCGGGCGGCGCCGCAACGGCGCCGCCCGCATTTCGTCCTATTGCTTCAACCTGCGATTTTCCCGATTTCTGCGGTTGTCTTTTTCTCTTACACGTCCTTGAAGGCTTGCTTTTTCTGGCCCGATTCGATCGCGGCCTGCGCCGCCGCGAGGCGCGCGACCGGCAGCCGGTAGGGCGAGCAGGAGACGTAATCGAGGCCGAGTCGATGGCAGGTCTTGACGCTGGCCGGATCGCCGCCGTGCTCACCGCAGATTCCGATCTTGAGCTTTTTGTTCGACTTGCGTCCGCGTTCGATCGCGATCCGCATCAGCTCGCCGACGCCGTTCGCGTCGAGTTCCTGGAACGGGTCTTTCTTGTAGATGCCGCGCACGAGATAGTCTTTCAAGAATCGCCCGGAATCGTCGCGCGACAGTCCGTAGGTCATCTGCGTCAAGTCGTTGGTGCCGAATGAGAAAAACTCCGCCGACTCGGCGATCTCGCCTGCCATGATGCAGGCGCGCGGCACCTCGATCATCGTACCGATCGTAAACGCGACTTTCGCGCCCATCTCGGCGAACACTTCTTTGGCAACTTCCATAATTTCCGCCGCGAGTACATCGAACTCTTTTTTGTCGCCGATCAGCGGCAGCATAATCTCGGGCAACGCCTTCACACCGTTCTTGCGCAGCTCGCAGGCGGCTTCGAGAATCGCGCGCGCCTGCGCTTTGTAGATTTCGGGATAGCTGATGCCAAGCCGCGAGCCGCGATGACCCAGCATCGGATTAAATTCGAACAGGCTGTCGCGAACCTGCTTCAGATGGGCGGGAGTAACGCCGATTTTGCCGGCCAGCTCCGCAATCTCTGCATCTTCCTTGGGTAGAAATTCGTGCAGCGGCGGATCGAGGAGCCGGATCGTGACCGGGAGCCCCGCCATCTCCTTGAGGATCCCGACAAAGTCCTTGCGCTGCATGGGCAGGATCTTCGCGAGCGCGGTCGCGCGTTGGCGCGCGTTCTCGGCGAGAATCATCTGGCGGACCGCCTCGATCCGCTCGGGATCGAAAAACATGTGCTCGGTGCGGCATAGCCCGATTCCCTCGGCGCCGAACTCGCGCGCGACTCGCGCGTCGGTCGGAGTGTCGGCGTTGGCGCGCACGCCCAGTCTGCGCGTCGCATCGGCCCATCCCATGAATTTTTTAAGATGCCCCGGCATCTCGGGCTCCACGGTCGGCACACGCCCCAGGATCACCTCGCCAGTCGATCCGTCGAGCGTCACATACTCGCCGCGGCGAACGACGTGACCCTCAGCGGTCAGCGTTCCGGCGTTGTAGTCGATTTCAAGAGTGCTGCATCCTGCGACGCAGCATTTGCCCATCCCGCGCGCCACCACGGCGGCGTGGCTGGTCATGCCGCCGCGTGCGGTCAATATTCCCTCCGCGACCTGCATCCCGTGGATGTCTTCGGGCGAGGTCTCGATCCGCACCAGGATGACCGGGCGGCCGGCGGCGCTGACCGCAACCGCCTCTTCGGCGGAGAACGCGACTTCACCGAAAACGGCTCCCGGCGAGGCCGGAAGGCCGCGCGCGATCACCTGCTTCTTCGCGTCGGGGTCGAGGCGTGGATGTAGAAACTGTTCGAGGCTTTCGGGCTCGACGCGAGCGAGCGCGGTCTTGCGATCGATCAGTTTTTCATCGGCCATATCGACGGCCATTCGAACCGCAGAAATAGCCGTGCGCTTCCCGTTTCGCGTCTGGAGCATGAACAGGCGTTCGCGCTCGATCGTAAATTCCAGGTCCTGACAATCTTTGAAATGGCGTTCGAGGCGGTTCCCGATCGCGACCAGCTCTTTGTAAGCCTTCGGAAAGGTCTCTTCGAGCGTCGCGTGATCGCGCATGCGCTCGGCCTCGCTCATTCCGATCCGTTCGGCCATCTTGCGGCCCGCGGCAAGGCTGTTGGGACGCGGGGTGCGCACGCCGGCGACGACATCTTCGCCCTGCGCGTTGGGCAGAAACTCGCCGTAGAGGCCCTTTTCGCCGGTGGCGGGATTGCGCGTGAACGCCACGCCGGTTGCGCAATCGTCGCCGAGATTTCCGAACACCATCGCCTGCACGGTGACAGCGGTGCCCCAGTCGCCGGGAATATTGTTGATGCGCCTGTAGGTGATTGCGCGATCGTTGTTCCACGAGCCGAATACCGCGCCGATCGCCCCCCAGAGCTGTTCGTTAGGATCCTGTGGAAGATCGCGGCCGACGCGGCGGCGGATTAGATCGCGGAATTCGCCGACCAGCTCGCGCAGGTCGCCAACTCCAAGCTCAACGTCTTGCTTGACGCCGCGCGCTGCTTTCTTGCGATCGATCAGCTCCTCGAACGGATCGATGTCGTTTTTATTCTCAGGCTTGAGCTTCAGCACCACGTCGCCGTACATCTGGCAGAAGCGCCGGTAAGAATCCCACGCAAAACGCGGATTTCCGGAGACCGCCTCGAGTCCCTTGACGGTCTCGTCGGTGAGGCCGAGGTTCAGCACGGTGTCCATCATCCCGGGCATCGAGACGCGTGCTCCCGAGCGGACCGAAACGAGCAGAGGATTCTTGGGATCGCCGAATTTTCGGCCGAGCGCCTTTTCGATCCGCGCGATGCTTTTCTTTACGCCCTCCGCCAAACCTTTCGGGTAAGTATTTTTGTGCGCATAGAAGTAGTTGCAGACTCGCGTTGAAATTGTGAACCCGGGTGGCACCGGCAGTTTCAGCGACGCCATCTCGGCAAGGTTCGCGCCCTTGCCGCCCAATAGATCGCGCATCGCGGAGCGACCTTCCGCCACACCTGCGCCAAAAAAGAAAATCTCAGGATGCACTCGAGCCATTTCAGGTATCGTCTCCACTTCCCGCGTCACGCGGGTTCAATGTTGCAATCGCCGATGTTACGGCAGTTGGACCGGATTGGTTACCGGGTCCATCCAATTTTGTCGCGAATCACCTCGACCAACCGGCCGATCGCGACGCGCTCCTGCGCAGTCGAGTCGCGATCGCGCAACGTGACGGTATCGTCTTCCATCGTCTGATGGTCGATCGTGACACCGTAAGGCGTTCCGATCTCGTCCTGACGGCGGTAACGGCGTCCGATCGATCCGGCCTGATCATACGCGGTCATGAAGTGGCGCTGCAAAATCTCGCGTACCGCGATCGCTTTCTCCGGCTGTCCGCCCTTGCGTAGCAGCGGATAGACGGCAACCTTGATCGGCGCAAGCCGTGGGTCGAAGCGCAAAACGATTCGCGCCTCGTTCTCGACGACATCTTCATCGTAGGCGTCGAGCATGAAGCAGAGCATCGCGCGGTCCACGCCGAGCGCGGGCTCGATTACCCACGGCCGGTAGCGCGTCTTCGCATCCTCGTCGAAATAAGTCAGATCCTTGCCGCTGAACTTCGCGTGCTGATCGAGATCGAAGCTACCGCGCTTGGCGATGCCTTCGAGCTCTCCCCATCCGAACGGGTAGAGGAACTCAAGATCAGTCGTGCCGCTCGAATAATGCGACAACTCGTCGCTAGCGTGCTCGCGGCGGCGCAAATGCTCGGGCTCGAGGCCGTACTTGATGTGCCAGTTGAAGCGGAAATCGACCCAGTAGGCGTACCACTTTGCTTCCTCGGTTACGTCGGGCTTGACGAAGAACTCCATCTCCATCTGCTCGAACTCGCGGGTTCGGAAGATGAAATTCTCGGTGGTGATTTCGTTGCGGAATGATTTTCCGATCTGCGCGACGCCGAACGGCAGCTTGACCCGCTGGGTATCGACCATGTTCTGGAAATTGGCGAAAATTCCCTGCGCCGTCTCCGGCCGCAGATAAACAACCGCGGCGCTGTCCTCGACCGGGCCCAAAAACGTCTTGAACATCAGATTGAAATTGCGCGCCTCGGTAAGCTCGCCGCCGCAATCGGGACATTTACCGCCGCTAATCTTATCGGCGCGGAAGCGATGCTTGCATACTTTGCAATCGACCAGCGGGTCGGTGAAATTCTGTAGGTGCTGGGAAGCCTCCCAGGTCTTCGGATGCTGAAAAATCGCGGAATCCAGGCCGAGCACGTCGGCGCGATACTGAACCATCTCGCGCCACCACGCTTCCTTGACGTTGCGCTTGAGCTCGACGCCGAGCGGACCGTAGTCGAACGTCGAGCCGAGGCCGCCGTAAATGTCGCTGGTTGGAAACACCAAACCCCGCCGCTTGCAGAGGTTGATCAGCTTTTCCATCGTGACCGCGTTTTTGCGCGGCGGATTTTCGTCGGACAAACTACCCTCCCGTGATTGATCAAGTTGCGCTCGCACTACGCTCACTTCGCTACACACGCGCCCGGCCCGAGTGTGATAATCTCCGCGCCAACGACGGCGCCAAGCGCGACTTCGAGGATCGCTACTGTGCCCGGCACTCCGACCAGGTTGCGCGGCAGCGTTGCGCTGCCCGGATTTACAACCAGTGTCGCGCCGTAGCGGACGATACCTTCGACGTGGCTGTGCCCCTGCACGATAACATCGACCGGACCACCGAAGTTGCGCGCGATCGCGTTCGCAAAGACCTCATGCGAGGTTTCGTCGGGCGTCGGTACCGCATGGACCAAGCCGATTCGTACGCCTTCGATCTCGACCAGATGCGCCTCGCGCACCCGCGCGTCCGGTTCAAGTCTGAATCGATGACCGTCAAGCCCTTCATCGCCATTGCCCATCGCTGCGATAACCGGCGCGATCATCGACAGTTCGTCGAGAACGCGATTCACATAGACGTCGCCCGCGTGCATCACCAGATCAACGCCGCGAAAAACCTCGAAGACCTCGGCGGGCAAATGCTCGCAGGCTTCGGGAATGTGAGTGTCCGAAATCAAGCCGATACGCATCGTGATACGCGTGGGAGCAAAAAACCTTCAAATCGTGAGGGTTCGAGGTTATCATGGGTGAGGCGCGGCGGCAATTTTGCCGAATTTTCGCGATAGCGACGATTTTCAAGTCCACAGGCGATCGCAGCGCTTAATTTTCCCCGCCCGACCGTGCTAGAAGCGCCTAGGCCGATTATGGCGACTCGCGCAAACCGCGATGATCGCGCGCTCCGGAGGAACCATGAAACCGTGGAAACTGTTAGCGGCCGCCGCCGCAGTCGCAATCTCGTTGGCGCTGTCGGGATGCGGTCATAAGCTTGTCGCATTACAGGGCGAAAAATCCGTCCCGCTGTACACCGACGAGCAGACCTACATGAACCTATCCAAGCTAAAGCAGCAGGGCGGAGTGCAAGGGATGCTTGGAGCGGTGGGGCAAAGCTTTACCGCAAGGCAAATCGACGATCAGACGCCGGTCAAAGTCATTTCAAGCGACAATAATGGCTCGGAAGTCGAAATCATCGATGGCCCGATGAAGGGCCAGAGCGGTTTCGTCGCCAAGCAAAATCTGGAGTGAGGAAACCTTCAGGCAATACACAGATTACACCGAATTCAGGGATTAATGCTTAGCGATGATCATCGGGCGGCGGCGATCCGCCGCCGCCCTAAAAATCTACGTTAATCTGTGGGTTGCTCGGATCATCTTACTACGACGCCTTTCGATAGGTGCGCGGCGCGGTGCCGATCACGCCTGCGGCTTCGAGTTCCGCTATCTCCGCATCAGTCATCTTGAGTAAGCCCCGGAAGACTTCGCCGTTATGCTGTCCGAGCATCGGCGCCGGCGCCTCCTGCGCAGCCGGCGTGACCGACATCCGCGCGACCGCACCGGGATAGAGATGGGTTCCCACGACCGCCCGCTCGATCGGTACAAAATACCCGCGTTCGAGAAGTTGCGCGTCGCCGAGAACCGCTGGCGCCGAATTGACATGGGCTGCATAAACGCCAGCCGCACTAAGCCGCTTGACGGCGTCTTCGGCAGGAATGGCGGAAAGCGAAAGGTTCAGTTCGGAGTCAAGCGCGTCTTCATTCGCCTTGCGCGCGGCGGCGTCGATGAATCGAGGGTCTGACGCAAGGTGCCCAGCGCCAAGCGTCTC
The DNA here is from genome assembly GCA_021799555.1 of Deltaproteobacteria bacterium. Lineage (GTDB taxonomy): Bacteria > Desulfobacterota > Binatia > Binatales > Binataceae > JBARDN01. The sequence goes on from JAJZAG010000123.1 coordinate 6,856, forward strand.
CGCAAGCGCGCGCCACTGGTCCTCGCGATACGCAGCGAGCGCGATCCACGCTTGCGCTTCGGCGCCGGCGCATCGATAGATCCCGTGCGGCGCAGCGTACGGATGGCGATTTCCGCGCGGCGCTGGCACTTTGCCGGTTAACTGATACTCGAGGATGGACTCCGCGAGCATCGGGATGAGTCCTTCGACCTGGGCAAGCTCGATCCACTGGCCGCGTCCGGTTTTTTCGCGCTCGTAAATCGCCGCAAGGATTCCGAACGTCCCCGTAAGTCCGCCCACTGGATCGCCGAGCGCGTTCGATAGCGTGTACGGCTGATCGTTGTCGTGATAGCGCGCAAGCCCCGTCACCCCCGCCATTGCCTCGACGGTGTTGCCGTATCCGCGCGAGAAAGTTTCCGGGCCACCGTAGCCGAAACTCGGCATCGAGATCATTATCAGCCGCGGATTTAGCGGCGCTAGAATCTCGTAGCTTAACCCGAAGCGTTCCATCACGCCGGGACTGTAGTTCTCGATTAGTATATCCGCGTCCGCAACGAGCCGCTTGACCAGTTCGATCCCGCGCGGGTTCAAAAGGTCGAGCGTGACGCCAAGCTTGCCGCGATTGGCCGTATTAAATGTTGCCGCACGCTCGATAGGCTGCGCTTCCGGCGGTCCCATCGAGAGCGACCCGCGCCACCAGTCGAAATAGTGCGTGTCCTCGACTTTGATCACCTCCGCGCCCATCTCGGCGAGCATCTGTCCCGCTAGCGGCCCCGCCCATCCCATCGAGAGATCAATCACGCGCAGTTTTTTTTCGAATACCGTCGCCATCGCCAGCTCCCGTTGCGCTCGCGCACTTATGTGCCCGCAATTACACCTTCGTCGGCCAATGACTTGAGCTCCGCGGCGCCGACGCCGAGCCGTGCGCCGAGTATTTGCCGGTTATGCTCGCCCAGAAGCGGTGCGGGCCGAATTGCTTCGGGCGGATGTGAATGGAATCGCAGCGGCGCGCCCGGGACTTTGATTTTGCCGAGTGCGGGATCGTCGATCGTCTGAAAATAGCCGCGTGCTCGCGTTTGCTCCCATTCGAGCACCTCGGCGACGCTCGGAATCGGCACCAGCGGAATCGCGCGCGCCTGCCCTTCGCGGTAAAGCCAGTTGCGTTCGTGTTCGAGAAAAAACCCCGCCACGATCTCGAGCAGCGCGTCGTTGTTCACCATCCGCTTGAGCGCTGTGTTGAAGCGCTCGTCATGGACAAGCTCGGGCCGCTGCATCAAGTCGCACAGGCCCACGAATTGTTTGTCGGTCACGCATTGAAGCCCTGCGTATCCGTCACGGCACTTGAGCGTGACAATCATAAACGGGCCGACCGCGAAGCGTCGCCCGGCGCGCTCACGCAAGACTCCGTTGTACTGGAACGCGACGGTCTCGTAGATCATTGTCGCGACGGTGGCTTCGAGCAGCGAAATATCAACGTGCTGTCCACGATGCGCCGTCAGGTCGCGCGCGATTACCGTCTGCATCGCCCCGACCGCGCCGTATAGACCACCGATATACTGCGCGAGCGATCCCGGCGGCGTCAGCGGCTCGCGGTCGCGCTCGCCGACCGGGAAAGTCCATCCTCCCCGTGCGAATAGCGTCAGATCATCGAGCAGTCCGCCACGCTCGGCGCCGTCCTGTCCGAAATTCGAGATTGATACGATCGACAGCCGCGGAAAAGTTTCGAGCAATTCGGCAGGCTCAAGTCCCAGCCGAGCGAGCGTTCCCGGCGCGAAATTCTCGACCATCAGATCGGCGTCGCGCAACAGCCCGCGAATGAGTTCGCGGCCGCGCGGATGCTTCAAATCAAGCGTCACGCCAAGTTTGTTCGCATTGAGAAACGCGAACAGTGCGCCACGGTCGGCCGCCTGCGCTCCCGCGCGAAACGGTCCAATCCGCCGCGCGCCCTCGCCTGCCGGCGGCTCGACCTTGATCACGCTCGCGCCATAATCAGCAAGCAACATCGTCGCGTACGGCCCGGCGATGAAATGAGTCAGGTCAACAACCTTGATTCCGCTGAGCGCGCGATACCGCATCGGATCTCCCCCGCGCATTCGAGCGCAGGCTTGCCGCCGATGTCAACCGGGATTCGCGAACGGCGCGGGCGCACACCCCGATTATTTCTAGAGCTTCGGCACTGCCACTGCGCGGAAATTTCCGCCGCGATCGAGAGGCAAGGCGTCGGCGTTTGCCAATAGCGCCGTTCGCGCGCTAATTCAGATCTTCAACGAGGTATTAATCCATGCAAAGCGTATCCGAGCTCGAAGGCAGCCCTGAAATTCAAGAGCTCCGCAAAAAGGTCTCCGATTTCATCGGCGAGTTCATCTATCCCAACGAAGCTGCGCTCTTAAAGCACGACGAACACGCCGCGCGCGTGATGCGATCGATCCAGTCCGAGGCGAAAGAGCGCGGCTTGTGGGCGCTCGGTCTGCCCAAGGAGATTGGCGGCGGCGGATTGCCTTTCATGCCCTACGTGTTCGTCAACGAACTGGTCGGACGCAGCGAATTCGCGATTGCCGGGCTCGGAACGCATTCCACACAGGACGCCACGATGCTGCATATGTACGGCAATCCCGAGCAGCAGAAGCGATGGCTCTTTCCGCTGGTCAATGGCGACATCTATCCGTGCTTCTCGATGACCGAGCCCGAGGTCTCGGGCGCCGACCCTACGGGACTGCGCACCCGCGCGGTGCAGGACGGCGACGAATGGGTGATCAACGGCCACAAGTGGTTTTCGAGCGGCGCCAATCATGCCGCGTACACGACCGTCATGTGCGTGACCGATCCCGATGCGCCCACCTACGACAAGTTCAGCATGATCATCGTTCCGATCGATACTCCGGGATTAAAAATCGAGCGGATCGTCCCGGTGATGGGCGAGATTGCGGGCGGTCACTGCGAGATTCGCTTCACTGACGCACGCGTGCCGTTGACCAATCTGCTCGGACCGCGTGTGCAGGCGTTCAAGATCGCGCAAAAGCGGCTCGGGCCGGGACGGATTTTTCATTGCATGCGATGGCTCGGGCAGGCTCAGCGCGCGTTCGAGTTGATGGTCGAGCGGGCGCTTAGCCGCCAGACCTT
>JAJZAG010000124.1 GCA_021799555.1 Deltaproteobacteria bacterium
CAGGCTTGCGGCGCGGCTCGCGATCCGGCCCAGGACTCGGTCGGTAGCATCGATGATGAGCCATCGGCGATCCCGCAACGCGCTCTCGCGTGACACGCTCTTGGTCTGTTCAGTCAGCTTCAAGTTCTTGCACCATAATCGGCCGCGCTAACGACAGGCGCGGACGAACAATAAAATTTGGCGGGGCCGATGGGATTTGAACCCACGACTTCCGACGTGACAGGCCGGCGTTCTAACCGGGCTGAACTACGACCCCGCCTGAACCATCTTTTGTCGCATTTTCCACGGCGCGGAGCAATCTCCCCCGGTCTCGCTGTGCGGAACCTAGATGCCTTGTGAGAGCTCCCGCAACCTTTCATGCCAGGAGAGAATCGCGCCAAAATGCTTGAATACTGGCGAGCATCTCGCGAATTGATGCGCTGCATTACACAAATAACCAGCTCTCAGCCATCCTGCCCACACGTGCGCGACTTCACCTCGAACGGGCTGATCGAATCAAATAATCTCGTTACACCAAATCCCAAGAAATGAACGCGATCGTCCAACCTTGGAGTGCGCAGGATCAGGATGTGATCGCGGCTTCGCAGCGCAAAGCGGGGATTTATAGAACTCACCATTCCGCTTGCGGTTACTTGCCTGCCCGTGATCGCTACCCTATCCTTGTCTCAAAGTTGGGCTAGAAGTTCGACGAATAGATGTGCAGCCAGCGCTAAACCTGCGAGACCCGCTACATTAGCGCGGCTCCAAAGGCTCCTCGCGTTCGACTATGTGGATTGTCCGTCTTGCTCTGCGCCGCCCTCTTTCGGTAGCGGTGATGGCGCTCCTGATGCTCGTACTCGGCACGCTGTCGTTCGAGCTGATGAACGTCGACATCTTTCCGGCGATCAATCTTCCCGTGGTGCTGGTGGTATGGAACTACCCGGGGTTGTCGGCCTTTGATGTCGAGCGCCGCATGGTGTTTATCAGCGAGCGCGCCTATTCGACCACGGTTAATGGGATCGAACATCTCGAGTCGGAATCGATCAATGGACTCGGGATCATGAAGGTCTACTTTCATCCGGGCACCGATCTTGGCGCAGCAATCGCCCAAATCAACGCGGTGTCGGAGACGATCCTGTCGATTCTGCCGCGTGGCACCGAACCGCCGCAGATTATTTCCTACAACGCAACCAACGTTCCGGTTGCGCAATTAAACGTATACAGCGAAACGCTCTCGACGATGCGGCTGTTCGACTACGGGCTGAATTTCATCCGCATCCAGCTCTTCACGATACCTGGATTTTCGTCGCCTGCGCCCCTCGGCGGGGTGTCGCGCAACGTGATGGTCAACCTCGATCCGACCGCCCTTTACGCCAACGGCATGTCGGCCTACGACGTCGGTAACGCGTTGGCCGCGACCAACGTGGTTATCCCGTCGGGAACCGAAAAGATCGGCAACTATGAGTACAACGTCGATCTCAACATGAGCGTGCCGACAGTCAAGGATTTTGACCGACTGCCGGTCAAGTACGTCAACGGCGCCCCGGTCTTTCTGGGTGATATCGCGCCCGCCACCGATACCCACCAACCGCAAACCAACGTGGTGCGCGTCGATGGCCAACAGGCCACCTACCTGATGGTAATCAAGCATGCCGACGCCTCGACGCTCGCCGTCGTTGACGCGGTCAAAGCCAAGATTCCGTTGATCCGCGCAACCGCTCCCAAGGGTCTCAAAGTCTCGCTGAGCTTCGACCAATCGAAGTTCGTGCGCGCCGCCTTGTGGGACGTCGTGCAGGAAGCCGCAACCGCCGCAGCGCTGGTGGCGCTGATGGTATTGCTGTTTCTCGGTTCGCCACGCAGCATGCTGATCGTAATCACGTCAATTCCGTTGTCGATCCTGACAGCGATTATCGGGCTAAAGCTCACCGGCCAGACTATCAACACGATGACGCTGGGCGGAATCGCGCTCGCGGTAGGGATGCTGGTCGACGACGCAACGGTTGAGATCGAAAATATCCACCGCAATCAGGCGCTCGACAAGCCATTATTAGTCGCGATTCTGGACGGTGCGTCACAGATCGCAACACCGACCTTCGTCGGCACGCTGTCGATCTGTATCGTATTCTTTCCGGTCGTACTGCTGACCGGTGTGGCCAAATTTCTCTTCACTCCGCTCGCGCTGGCGGTAGTATTCGCGATGCTTACTTCTTACCTACTATCGCGAACCTTGGTGCCGACGATGGCGCGCTATCTGCTCCCGGACAGTCACGAGGATCATCTGGGACGCGGCCTATGGGCCAAGCTCGTGCGAGCGTTCGACCGCCGCTTCGAGCGCGTCAAAGAGCGCTATCGCGTGGCGTTGGCAACCTTTATCGGCCGGCGCGGATTTTCGCTGGTGTGCGTCGCGATTATGATCCTCCTATCGCTCGGTCTTCTGCCGATCGTCGGCGAGGACTTCTTTCCGGCCGTCGATGCGGGCATGATGCGGCTGCATCTGCGCGCGCCCACGGGCACCAGGATTGAGCACACCGAATATCTCGTTGACCAAATCGACCGGACGATCCGCACCATCATACCGGCCTCGGACCTCGAGAGTATCAGCGACAATATCGGCCTGCCCGTATCCTATGACCTGGCCTTCTATCAGACCGACAGCATCGGCCCTCAGGATGCCGACGTACTGATTCAGCTCAAGCCAAAGCATCAACCGACAGCTCTTTACCAGCAGCGAATTCGCGAGGCCTTGGCAATAAAATTCCCGGACGTGACCGCCTATTTTCAAGCCGCCGACATCGTAAGCCAGGTGCTGAATTTTGGACTACCCGCCGCGATCGATGCGCAAATCAACGGCAACAGTCTGGAAAGCGATTATGATATCGCGCTTAGATTAAAGCGCCGTATGCAGAAGATTCCCGGCATCGTCGATATGCGCATCGCCGAACCTCTTGATTACCCTACCTTGAAGCTCGATGTCGATCGCGCCAAGGCGCTTCAGTTCGGCATCACGCAGCAGCAGGTCGCGGCGAGCATGCTGTCGTCACTCTCCGGTGCTCAACTCCTGCAGCCGAATTTCTGGCTCGATCCGGTGACCGGCGTCAATTACAACGTGATCGCACAGGCGCCACAACACCTGTATGATTCAGTCGGGGCGTTGCAGAATATTCCGCTCAGCACAACCGCGACCTCGTCGGCCAATCCAACCGTCGAATCGATGCCGACGACATCGGCGGCAACTGCGCCGCAGCCCCAGTTGCTCGGCAATCTGGCGACAATTCGACACGCGTGGGATCCGGCCGTGATCGTTCATTACACCGTGCAGCGCGTAATCGACGTTGATTGCAATGTGTCGGGCCGCGATCTCGGCGGCGTCACCGCCGCCGTGCAACGGGAAATTGGCAAGCTCGGCAAGCTTCCCGCAGGCACGCAGGTGAAAATTCGCGGCCAGAGTCAGGCCATGAGTTCCTCGTTCGTAACTCTTGGCGAGGGCCTGATCCTCGCGATAATCCTCGTGTACCTGCTGATGGTCGCGAACTTTCAGTCATGGCTCGAACCGTTCATCATCATGATGGCCGTGCCAGGTGCGCTCGCCGGCGTAATCTGGATGCTGGTGCTTACTGGAACGACGATCAACGTGGAATCGATGATGGGCGCGATCATGGCGGTCGGCGTCGGCGTCGCCAACGGCAATCTGCTGATAACCTTTGCGAACGAATTGCGCGAAGATGGGTACGGTCCTGTCGCAGCCGCGATCGAGGCTGGGCGAATCCGTTTCCGCCCAATTATTATGACAGCGCTTGCGATGATTCTGGGGATGCTGCCGATGGCATTGAGCCTCGGCTCGGGCTCGGAGCAGAACGCCCCGCTCGGACGCGCCGTTATCGGCGGTCTGATCGCAGCTACCGTCTCGACGCTGTTTGTAGTGCCCGCGGTTTATTCGATATTTAGCCGCAACCTGATTGGCAAGCATCAGCGCGACGCCGAGATCGAAGAGCTCACGGCGCCCGGTGCGTGAGTGATTGGAGCCGATGGAAGACGACCCCCGGCATTACACTGCCAAATCATCCGGAAAATTTTTCGTAGCCGGATGGCTCGGCACGGTCGCGATCCTCGTGATCACAACGGCCGGACTCGTGCTGGCGCGCGAATTATGGATCGGCCGCCAAACCGGCGAGCTCGCACAGGAGGCCGCGCTTGGCCCGCATGTGCTGGTCACAATGGTGGGCCACATGCCTGCGGCGCGCACCGTCAAGCTACCGGCGACCACGCGCGGCTATGACGAGACGGAGATCTACGCCAAAGTTCCCGGCTACATTAAGTCGCTGTTTGTAGACAAGGGCGATCGGATTCATAAAGGCGAACTGCTCGCGACAATCGAATCGCCGGAAACCGATCAGCAGGTCCGCAACGCTGAAGCCGCTTATCAGATCGCGAAAATCACCGATGACCGCAACCAGACCCTCGTCCGCGAGAATGTGATCTCGCTGGAGGCGGCCGACCAATCGCGAGCGACGATGCTGCAGGCCAAAGCAACCCTCGATCAGTCGATCGCGCTCCAGGCTTACGAGCGCGTGGTCGCGCCCTTCGACGGAATCGTTACTGAACGCGACGTCGATCCTGGGCATCTGATACCGCAGGCCACCAGTTCAACCAGTTTGGCCGATGCCATTTTGCGAATCGCGCGAATGAAGCCGCTCCGAGTGTATACCTACGTTCCTCAGAATGTTGCGCTCTTTATCCGCAACGGAGACAGCGCGACGATTAGCGTGAACGAATACCCGCAGCGCAATTTCACCGGCACCATTACCCGCCATCCGGAAGCTCTTGCGTCTGACTCGCGCACGATGCTCGTGGAAGTTGACCTGCCCAACACCGATCTGGCGCTCTATCCGGGTATGTATGGCACCGCCGAGTTCACGGTAGCGGTTCCAGGCGGCGCGCCTCTGGTTCCCGACGAGGCGCTTATCTTTCGCAACGGCAACTGCTACGTACCGGTGGTCAAAGACAACCGCCTGCATCTAGTTGAAGTCCAACTTGGCTATGACAATGGAATCGCTGTCGAGATCAAGAGTGGCATCTCGGAAAACGCCATGGTCGCCCTCAACGTCGGCCAATCGGCACGCGACGGCGAACGCGTTCAGCCCATCGAACAGCCGCTTAACTCAGCGCAACAGTAGCGAAGCACCGGAACTGTGGACCGTGTGCTCTCACCGTTCAGGTTACCTCAGCGCGATCTCATCGCGCAATCCCAAGTCCGGCGGCAGCAAGACGTTGCTCCAATACCGGCAGCCGGTCGTATCCCCAAAACGGCTCACCTTCGAAAATAAACAACGGTACTCCGAAGACGTGATCGATGGCCGCCTCTTCTTGGGCAGCGGCGTAACCGTGCGCGCCCTCTCCAATTAGAAATTCGCGATAAGCGGCGGCGGACAGTCCAAGAGCTTCTAGAAGCGACGCTACCGCGTCCGGATTATCAGCCTCGAACTCGCGCTTGAAGAAATGCTCGAAAGCTGCGCGACTGTAATCCAGCAAGCGACCGTTGCGCTCAGCGAACAGGCCTCCGATCAATGCCGGAGTCGTGTCGTACACCTTAAGCGGCCCTCGAATCACGAGCCCGCGCGCCGCAGCCCATCTGCGTGCATCAAGATACGAGTAGCGTGCCTTGTACTCGGAATAGACGCTGCGCTCGCCCTTTCCCTTGATGCGGAGCTGAAACGGAATCCATCGCACTCGCACGCGATAAACGGTCTCGAGCGCGAAGGCCGGATCGAAAGCCAGATAGGCGAACGGACTCTTGAAGTCCGAGTACATCTTGATCGTTTTGCGTTCCATTTGCAGGCCCGGGTCTCACCGCTTAGGCCCTGAATCCGAGCGGCGCCAGGACTCTCGCCGCAGCCCGGGCCAGAGCCGGAGCGCCTTTACCCATCACGGCGAAACGTGGATCAGTCGTCTGTCCGCGAACGTAGCGGGCATAAATCTGTTCACCGACGGTAGCGCTCTTCCAATGCGCCCACGCCCAGTAATACGGAAGGTCGCTAAGATCGCGGCCGGTCCGGCGCGCGTATCGATCGGCAAGTTGTTCTCGACCCATAAAACCAGGCTTGAGGGTGTGCGGTTCGATTTCCGCGATCTCGAGCAACTCGACATCGCTGCGCTCGCGCCAATAGCCCATCACGATTCCCAGATCGATCATCGGATCGCCAAGGGTTGACATCTCCCAGTCAAACACCGCGATGACGCGGCCCAACCTGCCCGCGTCGAGCATCACGTTGTGCAGATAGAAATCATTGTGTAGAAGGGTCGGGGGCTGCGCGGTTGGCCTATGCTCCAGAAACCACGCGCCGAGTTTTTCCATCAGCGGCACTTCGCGCGTTTTGGCGGCTTCCCATCGCTTCATCCATCCAACGATCTGGCGGCCTAGAAAGCCGTCGGGCTTGCCAAGATCGTCCAAACCAGCTTCCTGATAGTCAACGCCATGCAGGTCCGCAAGCGTGTCGATAAAGCCTTCCGAAATCTTCCGGAATGTTTCAGGGTCGTTGCCTAGCGCGGCAGGAACAGGTTGACGATTCTTGAATACGATCCCGCTCCTGCGCTCCATCACGAAAAACGGCGCACCGATTATCGAGGCGTCATCGCAATAAAGCCACGCGCGCGGAGCCGCTGGAAAAACCTTCCACAGGCGCGATAATACGCGATATTCCCGAGCCATATCGTGCCCACCGACGGGCAGGGGACCGAACGGCGGACGCCTGACGACCCATTGCAACTCGCCGAAGTCGAGGAGATAAGTAAGATTCGACGACCCACCACGAAATTGCATCACCCGCATCGGCGCGTCAGCGTTTGGAATCCTCCCACGCAGATAAGCGGCCAAAGCCTGCCAGTCGAGCTGTTCTTCGTCGCGCACCGCGCCATATTCGGCGGTCAGATCGATTTGCTCTACCATCGTGAGCCTACTATGAATCGAGAGCCGGGCGGTTTTACTGTGGGTTAATTCCGAGCCTCAGCGGCTTACGAGCGACTATCTGACGTAGAGAAAAATCCCCTCGTAGATCAACGCCGGCTTGTCGTTACCGATTACATGGATAACTGTCTCCTGGGTTACCTGCGTCCCCTGAGGACGCGGCTCAACAGCGACGATTCGGTTGCGTCCGTGGACCTTGGCTCCGGCCGGCACCGGGGATATGAAGCGCAGTTTGTTGGCGCCGTAATTGACCACGTTTCGCTGACCGATAACCCTCCATCCAGTGTCAATCTCGAGTGCGGGCAAGAGGCTTAGCGTCAAGAACCCGTGTGCGACCGGTCCGCCAAACGGACTTTCGCGCTTGCACCGTTCGACGTCGATATGAATCCACTGATGGTCGCCGGTAACGTCGGCGAACCGGTCGATTTTTTCCTGGGTCACGTCGATCGGCTTGCTCCACGGCCCGAATTCGGCGCTCACCTTCGCGCGCAGCTTTTCCACATCGTCAAAATGAATGCTTTCCATGCCTTCCTCCGAAACTATTCGAGTAGTTAGAACTCCAATGGGCCGCGCGAGCAAATTCTGGTCGCGCCTGGCCCGCGTTCAGCGCTCGTGCTGACCAAGAATTTCATTCAGCGCGGCATCGAAGTTGTGGCTCGATTTCGCCCCGCACCCCAGTTTGATAAGTGCGTACCGTTCGTCTGCATCTAGACTGCTCCAAGCCGACTGATCGAGCGATACACCATGCAGTTTCGCTCGGGCGCACAGTTCGGCGGGCGCGATCGAGGGCGGGCAGGCGGCCAGCCTGCATACGTCTTCAGAAAGTTCAGCGGGCCGGCTACTGGTGGCACTCACCACCGCTTCCTCGATAAACAGACGCAGCGCGGCTATCTCGTCGGCCCGATTTGCTGGTGCGTGGCAAATCATCAGTCGCACGCCCCGCCCTAGCTGTGCCCACTGAGAACGGCCGATTTTAATTCCGACCGCATCGAGCTTACGCCGCGCCGCCATCGGCAGACAACTCAACGATTCGTATATCTGGGCTTCAAACTGGAACTTGCGTATCATTGCCGGCTCTCAATCGCAGAGGGTAGCCGCGACCGTTTCAATATACAACTCGAGCGCAGCCTACGGAGGTTAGCCGAGCGCCGATCGTATTCGCATTTCAGAACTATGCTTGCATGCGGACGTTGGGGGGATGGCGGCTGCGGTAGTGTCGGACCGCAGCCGCCGTACCGTTTGCGTTGCCCGGATTGGCGTTAACTTTGTTCGTAGTTAGAGGTTCATCCGGGCTGAGGGCATCAAGCGGACACACGCCTGAACGGGATCGCGTGTACCGAACCTGGGCCGCACGGCAGAGGCTTTAGCCTTGGAAGGTCGCCTGCGAACCGCCGAGGAGGAGGTTCGCGGCATACATCTCCTTTAGGAACTGGCCTCTAAGCTAGGAGGCGTTCAATTTGATGGAACCCCGAGGGCAGCTGATCGGGAACAGGAATTGGGACAGACGCAGTTTGCCAGGACCAGGAGCCACAGAAGCGCCGGCGGCGGATGCCGTACTATCGCAGTACTGATGCATCCGCCACCGGATTATGCCTTTCTAGAAAACTCGATTAGATTTCGTAGGTCATGGTGAATTCGAGCAAGCTCTCGACCTGCGAGCGGCTGTACAGGAATGGATCCGTATAGCGGCCCGATTGGCCCAGGAACCATGCCGAGTTCACTCCGAACAGAACGTTGCGCGAATAGCGGTACACGTTGTTCGTGGTCAGTGCGCCGACCTGGTCATCAACGTCCCACTGGAAGACGTTGGTCGTCGTAAGCTGCCCGTTCATCACCCAGTTGGTCGCCGACAGGAAAAACCAGTTGTTGTCCCGGCGCAGCTTGCCCAGAAAGTCGCCGTAATACGGCACCGCCCCGGCGGGAAGATCCGGAAATACCGTGTTGACGTACTGGAAGGTCAGGAACGTGTGCTGCTTCGAGATCCACGGGATATACGTCGGACGGTCGCCCGCGATGATGAATCGTGCGTTCTCCGTGTACGTGACCGAGCTTCCCGTCGGCTGGAATGACTTGTCCTTGGAAAGGGTCACCCCGTACTCCGGCGCGTACAACGTATCGTAGCGGAAGACGATATCCGTGAAGTCCTTGTCGTAGTAGGTGCCGACCCAGCCGAAGAAGTTGTGACGCCTGTAATCTTCAGCCAGCATCAGCATGAACGTTCCCGCCTTCGGCACTCCCGGACGCGGCCGCCCATAAGCATAGTGTCCGAAGTTGATGAATTGGCCGGTACCAACTCTGGTGTAGCCTGGCGCCCCTCCCGGAACAGCCACGTCTGCGTTGGCGGCGGTGCACTCCGAGCAAGTGCCGATAGCGTTGTAGCGCGCCTCGTAAAGGTAGATGAAACTTGACTGGAGTCCGTTGCCGATCGGCAGCAAGCTCGAAAGCCGCGCGCCAAATTCACTGTTCTGCAGCGAGTGGGCCGGGTAATTGCCATAGGTCGGAACGACCTCGTCATAGAACGAGCCGCCCGAGAAGATCATCGGCTTCTGGCCGTTCTCCATGAAGGTCTGGTCGCGGAACGGTTGGCCGTTCTGATTGTAACCAACCGTGCCGGTTGCGCCCGGCAACATCCACGGATTGCGTGCGTCCGTGGTGTTCACGATATTCGTGTCGCCCTCCCAGTCGCCCGGAATCACGAACGCTTCGATTTCGTTGTTCGCGGTCTTCAGGAAATCGGGCAGAATATAGTTGAACTTGATCATTTGCAGGTTCTTGCGCACGTCTTCCAACGCTTCTGCACCGTAGAAGCCGTGATAGGTCGCGTCGATCGGGTTGGTGATTTCCGTGCCCGACAGAGCGTCAGCTTCCGTCCAGATGACTTCCTGCTTGCCGACCCGCATCGAGAAGTTATCGGTGAAGTTCA
>JAJZAG010000125.1 GCA_021799555.1 Deltaproteobacteria bacterium
TGGCGGACCGTGTAGAATCGTTCGGGCCGCGCTGGCGGCGGGGCATTGACACTGCTCGGACCGCATCCGGCAAGAGCAAGGGTCAGGCACGTCACAATCGCGATGAATGCGATCCGGCGTGAGTGAGTTCTAATCACTTCGAGCTTCGTCGTCATCCCGGCCGCCACCACCTCAGATGATCGCTCCGCACGCGAGCGCGCCTGTCTTTGCGGCCCGCTATTCGCGACCGTCACTCATCCTTGAAGCCATATTTGCCGGTCATCTTCACGTACCGGCACTCGCCAAAATATTCTTCCTGCCAGTGACCGCTTTTGCGGCTGATTCTCACCAGGCACTGCAACTCGTCTTCGCCGATCGGTGCGACCAGGTGTCCGGCCGAGGTTAGCTGTCCGAGCAGCGGCATCGGTATTCCCGGCATCGCGGCGCTGACAACGATTACGTCAAAGGGCGAGGGTTCCTCCCATCCTTCGGAGCCGTCGCCAAGTTTCAGGTAGACGTTTGAAACGCCGAGCGCGCTCAAAATCGCCCGCGCGCGGTCGTGCAGGTGCGGCAGGCATTCGACGGACCAGACTTCGCGCGCGAGTGAAGCCAGGACCGCGGCCTGATATCCAGAGCCGGTTCCAACTTCGAGCACGCGCTCCCGCCCCGTGAGCGCGGCGGCCTGAGCGGTCAGTGCAACCATGTACGGCTGCGAAATGGTCTGCGAGTCTCCGATCGGGAGTGGACCGTCGTCATAAGCGTGCCCGGCGAACTCAGCAGGCAGAAAGCGGTGGCGCTCAATCGAGCGCATCGCGGCGAGAACACGCCGGTCACCGATACCGCGCGCAACGAGCTGCTCGGAAACCATCCGCTCGCGGGCCTGTTCCAGATCGTCAGCCATCGAGTTGAATTATACCCCCGCGGCGCGTGGCGGGTAAGCCGCGGAGTTTGGGGGTTTGGAAAATTGCGCCGCGATGTGTTACGCGGAAAGTACGTATGTTCGTTCGTCTTCGGTAGTCCGGCGGCGATTGGAGCGACAGTACGATGGCTGATGGTGCGATACAATGGCGCGAGGGAACCGTCCGGGTTGACGGCACCGACTTGACCGTCGTTACGGGTGGAGCGGGACGGCCGCTTCTGGTGCTGCACGACGAGCTTGGCTATGCCGGATCGCTCAAATGGAATCGCGCGCTCGCTGCACGGCGCACGCTCGTGACGCCGCTGCATCCGGGCTTCGGGCGCACGGAGCGCGCCGAGTGGATCGGCTCAATTCGTGACATGGCGGCGTTTTATGCCCGCTATCTGAAAGAGAACCAACTCGCACCGATCGACGTAATTGGCTTTTCGCTCGGCGGATGGATTGCCGGCGAGATGGCGGCGAGCAATCCGGCACAGTTCCGCAAGATGATCCTCGTGGCGCCGGCGGGAATCCGTCCGCAGCAAGGCGAGATATTGGATTTTTTTCAGATGATGGCGCCGCAGCAGGTATTGGCCAGCGTTCGCGACCCGGCCAACACGCGCGAGTTTGCCGAGCTCTACGGCGGTCCGATGGCGCCCGAGCAGTTCGAGTCGTTCGAGGAAGCGCGCGCGCAGACCGCGCGAATCGCGTGGACGCCGTTCATGCACAATCCCAGCCTGCCGCATCTGCTCGGCGTCGCCGGGGGGTTGCCGACGTTGATTTTTTGGGGCAGGCAGGACGGTGTCGTGCCGCCGAGCACGGCCGAGGCATGGCGTGCCGCGATTTCCGGTGCGCGCGTCGTGATGTTCGACGGATGCGGGCATCGGCCCGAAATCGAAAGATCCGCGGATTTTATTCGCGAGGCGGAAGCGTTCCTCGGCGTCTGAAACGCCGCTCCCAAGGAGGTGCGATCATGCACGTCATGTATTTTACCGAGCGCCCTTATCGGGCGGTTCCCAACGACGAAGTGATCAAAAACGGATTCTTCGGAATCCCGAACAAGCACTTCGATTCGGAAAAAGGAGCGATCCTGCTCAACGAATATCTCGATGAGAAGATCCTCGCCGAGGAGCTTGGCTTTGACGGTGTGATGCTCAATGAGCATCACGACACCGCCTTCTGCATGGGTTCTGTGATGAACGTAGAGGCGTCGATTCTGGCGCGGATCACCAAGCGCGTGCGGATTATCCTGCTCGGCAACCCGCTTCCCGTGGTGGGCAATCCGCTTAGATTGGCCGAAGAGCTTGCGATGATTGACATGATCTCGCACGGGCGGCTGGTGACAGGATGGGTTCGTGGCGCAGGCAGCGAACAATTCGCGACCAATGCGAATCCGGGATTCAACCGCGAATATTTTAACGAGGCGCACGACCTGGTCGTGCAGGCGTGGACGCGGCCCGGTCCGTGGCGCTACGAGGGTAAGCATTTCCACTACCGGTTCATTGACCCGTGGGCGCTGCCGTTGCAAAAGCCGCATCCTCCGATCTGGATTCCCGGCTTGTTGAGCCCCGAGACCGTCGTGTGGTGCGCGCAGCATCGCTATCCGTATATTGCGTTGGCCACCTTCCTGGAGCCGACGGTCGAGCTTTGGAACATCTATCGCGATGCGGCGGCGAAAGAGGGCTACCAGGTCGGCCCCGAGAATTTCGGTTATCTGCAGAAAGTGTTCGTCGCCGAGACGGAGGAGAAGGCGCGCGACCTCGCGAAGTGGGACATGTTCGGCGGCGCCGGAATCGGCTACAGCCTGTTCGGCAAACCGCAGTGGATGTTCCCGCCGGGCTACAACAGCAAGGACGCGACCCGGCGCGTGGCAAGGCAATTTTCCGATCCGGCGGCGGCCAAAGGCAGCCCGTTCGCGGGCGGCAACGGCGGTGCGGCAAAAGACAACGACGCGACCGCGCAGGAGAGAATCGCGCAGTCGCAGATCGACGTTCGCGCCGGCGCGTGGGGGACCGACCATATTGATATCGAGGCGACGCGCAAGCAGATTTTCGATGCATTCCCGCAGGTCGAGCGCGCCATGCAAGTCATTTGTGGGACGCCGAAATCGGTGATTCCTAAAATCCGCAAGGTGCTCGAAGTATTGCGTCCGGGAATCTTCGGCTTCTGGCAAAATGACGGCCCGATCTCGAGCGAGGCGCGCACGCAGAACATCCGACTGCTCGCCGAAGAAGTCGTGCCAGCCACGCGCGAGATCGCAAAAGAGCTTGGCTTGGTGTCGCCCTTCGAGGTCAAACCCGGCTTGCGCAAGCTGCCGGCCTCAGGGATTCCCGAATCGGTTGGGTCGCTTGCACCGCTGGCTTCTTAACGGCGGCGCGCCCGAGTGGATTAGTCACCCGACTGATGCACGGACAGGCTCGTAGCGTTGACGCCGACGGTGAGGTGATCGCAGATTGCGGCTCTTTCAGTGCGGCTTTCATGGCACTCGTGGTAATCCCGGATCAGGGGATGGCGGACATTTTCTACGTGCATCTTGTCGTCCGAAATCACCGCGCAAAACCAGCCGCGGTTGTCGTGGAGACGCAGAGCACCGCTAGCGCGGCGGTAATGTGACCTGGAATCAATCGCGAAACACGAGCGAACCGTCTTACGTCAGCGTTTGGCGAAGGAAACGCCGATGGTTTACGTTGGATATTGCGCTCCAGTTGGTTGATTTCACACCCGAGTTGGGCGATATCGTCGACCGAGACACGGAGGAAAGATTGATGACGAGAGGAACGCGCCCGGCGACGCGGCACTCGGACTCTCATCGCAGACGACGGGGCTGCCTTCTGCCCTATGCCGCGTTCACCTTGCTCTTTGCGATCGCCGGATGCGCGCATAACCCGGCGCTTGGCAAATGGAATATCGGCAAGCGTGAGAAGGAAGTCGTCGCGTCGGATGTCGACGAGCTCACGCACAATATTCGCACCTCCACCGGAGCGACATCGATCGAGTTCCGCAAAAATTCGATATTGATTTCCGGCGGGGCGCAGGATCACGTCGAGAGCGGCGTGCAGTACAGCGTTCAGCAGCTTGAGGGCGGTGCTATCGACGTGCGCATTTTACAGCCGCGAAAAGGCGATTCGAGCGCCGATATCGACGTGCTGCACATCGCCTCCGACGGCAATACTGCGCAGCTTGAATCGCGAACCGAGTTGGTCGACCTGACCCGCGCCACGCACTGATCAAGCCGCCCTCCGCGCGCCGGCTTTAGTGCGGTGTCCAATGCGCCGTGGCGCGGAACAGCCCATCGACGATTCCAATTTGATAGGCGAGCAACAATCCAAACCCAAAGCTCAGTAGGCCCGAGCCGACGGCGAGCGCGCGATGCGTGCGGGCGGCGCGTTGTGCGGCGAATGCGTAAGGCAAGCCGATAGCAGTCGTGATCAAGATCATCCCGAGCATCGTGCCGATACCGAACAGGATCAAATAGGCGACGGCCCATCGCGGCTCGGGGATCGCGCTCAAGACCAACAGCGCGATTGCGGCACTGCCGGCGAGTCCGTGGACGAGTCCGACCGCGAACGCGCGCAGGAACGGCCGGCGCAACGCAAACGGCGCCGCAGCGGCGGTATGGTCGTGCTCGCGCGCCGGATCAGGTTCGATCCCGGCGTGAACGTGGGGATGAGTGTGAACACGGGTGCCGTGCCGATGCGGATGCGAATGGACAAGCAAGTCGGCCTCACCGCCGCGAACCAAGGCGCGCAATCGCGCGGCAACAGGCGCGGATACCTCAATTGCCGCCCGCACCCCGAGCAAGATCAGAACGATCGCGACCGCGAATTCCATTGTAAGTCCGAGCCGCACCGGGATGGCGACCTTGAAGAGAATTATCGCCACACCAACCGCAATCACCGTCATCGTGTGGCCGAGTCCCCACACCAGACCGATCGTCGAGGCGGCGGTAATTCTGCGCTCGCCAGTAACGATTGTCGTGACGGCGACGACATGATCGGGATCAGTCGCGTGGCGCATCCCCATCGCAAGACCGAGCAGGGCGATTCCGAGCGGAGCAGTGTTTGAAAAATCCATCCAGGTTCCGGTTTGATCAGCGCGAGACTTTGAACTCCCTCATTAGCACGCGTGCGCGAAGCTGTGAAACCGGGCTGTCCGGATCCGTCAAAAACAAAAAACATTCGGAATGTCCTGGGCATAAATTCTCAAAGATGTCCGTGCGGCAGGGCAGGGCCGAGCGACCGCCAAAGCGCTCGCGGTCGCGACCACGAACCGCGCGCACTCATTGAAGACCGTACTTTCTGATTCTTGAGTAAAGCTTTTTCCTGGAAATCTTCAGCAGCTTGGAGGTAGCGACCTTGTTACCGCCGGTGCTTGCCAAGGCACGTCCGATCAAATCCCGCTCAATCTCGGCAAGACTACCCAGACGCCTTTGCGGCAGGAGAAATTCGCTTGCGGACCTGGGGGATGCCGCATCGTGAGGGATCGTATCCGGAAGATCGCTCAGCGAGATCGTCTCGTTGCTGGTGAAAGTCACCGCACTTTCGATCGCGTTGGACAACTCGCGAACGTTACCCGGCCAGTTGTGTTCGAGGAGCGCCGCAAGTGCTTGTTCGTCGATGCCACCGACCGTTCGACCCAATCGTTGGTTGGTAAGCGCGATAAAATGCTTTACGAGCAGTGGAATATCTTCAATCCGCTCGCGTAAAGGCACGATGTTCAATACCGATGCCTGGAGGCGATAGTACAAGTCCGCGCGCAATTGCCCAGCGGCAACCGCCTCCTTTGGATCGCGATTGGTTGACGCAACCAGCCGGACGTTGAACGGCACCTCACGCGTCATACCGATCGGGCGGACCGCCCGCTCCTGGATCGCGCGCAACAGCTTGGCCTGCGTCTCAGGGTTCATCTCGGTGATTTCGTCGAGGAACACCGTGCCGCCTTCGGCGGCGCGTAAAAGGCCCAGGTGATCGGTGTTCGCACCACTGAACGCGCCGCGCTTGTACCCGAACAGCTCGCTTTCGATCAGATCCCTGGGGATTGCGGCGCAATTGAAAGCCACGAAAGGTCCCGAGCTTGTCCCGGCGCTTTCGTGCAGCGCGCGCGCAATCAGTTCTTTGCCGGTTCCGCTCTCACCGACGATTAATATATTTCCGTGCGTGGCTCCGGCCGCCGAGATTCGGCGATAAAGTTCGCGCATCGCAGGGCTCGCCCCGACCAGACCGTGGAAGCTGGTGCGGGAATCAAAAGGAAGAAGCGATGCGTCGCGTTCGAGGTCGGCGATCCTTTGTGTGATGACCGCGGAGTTTGTTCTGTAGTACGCGGACACCATCAGGATTATTCGGACGTGGCTGAGCTTGTCGAACAAGTTGAAAATGCGCGTTGGCGGAGGCGGGTTATCCGGGAAAACCGTGTAGGCGCTTTCTTCGAACAGGGCCAGCGCCGCGATCACCTCATCGATCGGTATCCCGCGCTTGGCGAGATGCTCGCCAAGCCGGATTATTTCTTCGGCGTAGCGTTCCATATCGCCGGCGAGCAAACTCGATTTGGTGCGTACCAGAGCTGGTTCAAAGGTGCCGAAAAAATCCGCTTCCGAGAGTGAGCGCATCTCGCCGAAATGCAGCGCGTAAAGCTGATACCAATATCGGACAACTTCGCCGCTGCGCGTCAGGACCGCCTCGATAACCTCGCGCAGCTCGCGGATATCCTCGTCCCACAGCAGATGGAAGTGACGCGGAGCTCCGCTGGGCGTTACACTCCTTTTGCTCGCTCGATCACCGATGTTTGACGAGTGACGCACAAACTCTCCTGCGCCGTTCCAGCTCGATTGTGTCCTAGGACACGCCAATCTCGCATCAACATAGTGGAGGGATTAGCAGCGTGGCAAGCCCAATCGCTCCGGGATCGATCGCCGCGTGTCACCGTCTTCAGCTTTTATTTCTGGCGGCTGTCCCGCGGATGCCATAAGTCGGCAAAGTCGCTATGGTGGATTTCAGTCCGAAAAACGTCTGCGGATGAGAGATCAGAGAAGAAAGTAAGATGGCGTCGCCGCAAAATGAAGCATCGCACTCGAAGTCACATGCAACTGATTGGCGCATCACGTCCGGCTCGATGCGCAAGGAAATAGTCGCGCGATTGGCCGAATCAGAAGACTTGGCCGGGCAACCGATGCGGAAATTGCGGCTGCTGGCGGCGCACATGCTCGTCGGTCATTTTGAAAAACGTATTGTCATACATGACGAAGAGTCCGCCAACGGTTTCATCTACGTCCTCTTGTCGGGGATCGGTCGGCTTACTTGTCTCAATCGCGCCCACCGGCGGATTCTGCTCGACGTGCTGGGCCCCGGCAATTTTATGTGCATTCCGCCCCTGCTACTCGACGTCCGGCGAGGAGTCAGATTTGAATCGGTTACCGAGTGCGAAGTTGGCAGGATAGTTCCCAAACTGATGATTCAGGACATTACGGGCTTGAAAATTGATGGCTTCGGTCTCGTGCTCCGACTTACTTGCGGCCGATGGTGGGAACTGCTCGTGCGACATTCAACGTACGTTGAACAGACCCTTAACGAGCGGGTGGTTCTTTCGTTGCTCGAGCTTGCGCCCAAAATAGGCCGCAAGGGCTCGCACCAGAACAAACATTCGATCATCGACATCACGCATCAGGATCTAGCTCATCTCGTGCATGGTTCGCGCGCAAGGGTGAGCCGATGCCTCGGCAGGTTGGCCGCGCGCAAGGCGATCGCACAGCAGGGTCCGACGCAGCTTGTTATATTTCCGGACCGACTCGGCGCGATGCTCGTCTGATGGGACAGCTAAATCATCCGCGCGCGGTTGGCTCGAATTCCAGAAAGTATTGATTAGGCAGAAAGTCGTGAGAGCGAACAAGGCGATATCCGGCCTTGCTGAATTGCTCGATCATCTGCTCGCGCGCGATCTTCATCTTGGCCGGCGGACCGATCGGCGCGTCTTTTTTGAAATCCACCACCGCTACCCGCCCATTCGGTTTGAGCGCGGGGATCAGCCCCTTCAGGTACGCGACCCGGTTGGCTACGTGATGAAGCGTGTCGCAGAAGAAAATCACGTCCGCGGCATTTGGCGCCAGTTCGGGATTGTCCGCCTTGATGACGCGCGCGTGGTAGTTCCGCAGGCCGAGCTTGCGCGAATCGTTCTTCATGTACTCGACCATCCCCGGCTCGATATCGAGACCGATCGCGCTTCCTGACGGACCGACCGCTTTGGCGAATCGCCGCGTGAAGTATCCCGTTCCAGCCCCAATATCGACCACCGTCTGCCCCGGCTTCAGGTCGAGCGCTCGTACCACCTCATCGGGCTTCTGCCACTTGGCCCGCGCCGGCGACTCGAATACAGCCGCCCAATGGTTAACATCGCTAAACCCGTGATGGGCTGATGGTGCGTGCTCCTGTGCTCGCGCCGCAGCCGCTACTGAAAGCGCCGCAATAGAAAAGATGAGCGCGAGCAATGCAGGCTTGATGTTACGCGATTGTGGCATCTGACCAGTCCTCTGCTACCTCTGAGTTAAGCGGAGATCATTCTCGCCGACTCCGCCCGAAAAGAAAATTCCGCCGCGGCACCCAATCGATTATCGTCCCAATACCATCTCGGCCCATCGGCCAAAGACGGCCTGCGCTACCGGTGCGACCCGTCGCAGATGCCCTTCGGCTTCAGCGATGCACTTGTCTGGGTCGATCCCCGCGTGTACGAGTTTAGGTCGAAACGCATTTACGCATGCGGGTACCATCTCAGGCTTCATCTCGAGATGGAACAGCAGGCCATAAACGTTATCGCCGAAACGGTACGCCTGGCAGGCGGTTTGTTCGGAGCGAGCCAGCGAGACTGCGCCCGGCGGCACGTCAAAGACGTCGCCGTGCCAGACGCAAGTCACAAACGAACCCGGCAAATCGTGAAACAGCCGATCTTCCGCCGCCGCCGGCTGCAAGCTAATCGGAAGCCATCCGATTTCCGGGAATCTCGCGGCTCGGACGGACGCGCCCAAAACTGCGGTCAACATCTGACTGCCGAGGCAGATCCCGAGCACGGGCGTGCCATGATTCAACGCTTGGCGGATTAATTCCATCTCCATCCGCACAAACGGGTAACGCTCCGGCTGATAGACGCTAAACGGACCGCCTAAAACGATCAGACCCTGTGCGTCGTCGAGTCTCACCGGATCGCCGCTACCTTGGGCGAGCGACAGATATTCTGATTCGATTCCGGCGGCCTCGAGAGCGTCAGCGATCGCGCCGAGAGTCTCGCAGCCATAGTGTTGCAGGGCAATTACTCGTGCCATCAGTCGTCAATGCTCACGTACAGGTTTAGCTTCGGCGCGGAATTGTAAACGTCATGGCATGTTACATTTCTTCAGTAACCCTCGCCCTCAACCTCCACCTTGCCGGCAAAACCCCGGTAGCCGAAACGTAGATAGACGAAGGCGAGAATGATTCCCGGTATAAACCAATAGAGTCCGGTGCGCAGCGCGCTTGGCGGTGCGGCGGCATTTACGATACTGAGCGAAAATCTCGGGTCGATCGTGGACGGAAGTACGAACGGACACAGCCCGAACGCCGTGCTGGTGGCGATACCCACCACGTATATCGATGACGCGATGAAAGCCTGAACGGCGCTTTCAGCTCGGTTGAAATAACGCATTCCGGCCAGCCCGGCGATCGCGAATATTGGGAAGATGTAGCCCCACGGATGGTGCGCGATACTCTCTAACAGATGCGGCTGAACCATCGGGCTTACAATCGGGATCAGGACCGTGAATAGCAGCACCGGCCACCACAAAAGATTCGCGGCTTGACGACAGCGCCTTTCCAGGTCGCCGTCGGTCTTCAATGCGACCCACAAACAGCCATGCGCCGCCATCGCGAAAAACGTCGCGAGACCGACCAGGATTGTGAACCAGTCCAAG
>JAJZAG010000126.1 GCA_021799555.1 Deltaproteobacteria bacterium
GATCGGCGTAGCGGTCATCCCATTCCCGCCGCGCCTTGACGTAAACGCTACCGTCCATCGCTGCCTCCATCAGGACGCAGGGCTTCTCCGAGTCGCGCACGACGACTCGAAAGCGAGTTTGTGATGGGAAGGGAAAAGCGAAGCGCGCGCCGAATCCAACCTCGCGCTGTGTCCCGATCTATGAACTCGGGAACGTGGAGATCGGGGCGATCAAATTTTCTGGCAAAATTCTGGCAAACTTGGCGGGAAAAGGCGGGAAATGGCGTTCCCGGCTGAGAAGCGGAGAAACGAGGAAACCCTTGTGCCGTAGGGGGTTTCATCCCTCGGGCTCCTCGTCGTTCCCGATCTCAATGTAATTCCCAAGCTGGACGTCGCCGGTTCGACCCCGGTCGCCCGCTCCAACGTTCTTAGCCTGCCTGCGCCGGCTCTCATCGCTACGCGATTAGCCAACGCCGGTTGACCGCGGTACGCTGAGGTCGAGCAGAGCTGCGGACTGATGGCTAACGAATTCACAGCGATCATTGAACGCGACGGCGAGTGGTATATCGCCTATTGCGCGGAAATTCCCGGCGCAAACGGTCAAGGGCGGACCAAGGAAGAGGCGCTCAAGAGTCTGTGCGAGGCCATCAAGCTCCTGCTCGAAGATCGCCGCGACGACGCCCTTCGAGGGTTGCCTTCCGAGGCGATGCGGGAAACCGTGACCGTCAAGTGAAGCGTGGCGATCTGCTTCGTCATCTTCGGCGCAACGGTTGCTACCTAAAGCGCGAGGGCAGCGCGCAATCCCTATGCTGCAATCGCGCAACCGGCGCGGTCGAGGCGGTCCCGCGGCACAATGAGATTGTTAACCGGCTCGCCGCGAAAATCTGCCGCGGCCTGTCGGTAGCTGAGCCAGGCCGATTGTAAGCGCCATCCAACCGCCGCCAGCCGAGCTTGTCGACTTCGACCACGAACGGAATCACTTTTGTCCGTGCACTCATCCACACGATGCCCAGAGCAAGAATGAGGCTAAGGAGCATCAGGCCGGCGGACATGATCTGCCAGTTACGTTTTCCGAGAACGAGATCGCCGTATCGCTCGTCCCATTCTCGCCGTGCTTGGAGATAGACCTCGCTTTCCATCTGTTGCTCCGATCGCCCACGAATTCCTTCCAATGACGAGCGAGAACGTCAGCAACTGACGGACCGATTGCCTTCAGTTCCTCGCGCGGCGAACAGAGGATTCGTATTTGGGCGAGCACAAGTGGCGAGTGCTTTCGCGCTGGGCGTCTGGTAGGTTCGTGAAGTGGCGGATGACTTTTTCGATGAACCGGAGGAGATGTGCCGCGAATCGGAATTTCAGCGCGCATTGGTGAGAGTATGCGAGGGCATAGCCGGGCCTTCACCTCCTGTAATTCTTCAGAGCTTCGGCGTGGACATGCCTCTGATACGATTGGCTCGACGGTGGACACGCCCAGGCCGATTCGCGCCGCGCGCTCTTCGAATCGCCTGCGGATACTCCAAAGCTTAGGAGAAAACCTACGCAGACCTCTCACGTTCGGCCTGCGGTGGGCGCGGCTATGTCGAGTGCATCAGCGCTTGGCCTGAGGGTCGAGGACGCGGTCGTTCTTCACGCGTCGAACAGGCTCGCTGTGCGCCTGCTGCCTTGTAACGTCCTTGCCCGTGTGGCGGACGTAGCGCATCAGGTGGCCGACCTCGAAGTCGAGCTTGCCAGACGGCTTGCGGAGACCGAAAGCCCGGTGGGGATCCTTGAGCCTCGAGTGGAGCCGCGTGTGTACGTTCGTGACGGCTTCGTGGTGACGCTCTGGACCTACTACGAACCTGTGCCGCCTCGAGAGGTCGCGCCTGCCGAGTACGCACGCGTTCTTGAGCGGTTGCATACCGGCATGCGAAGTATCGATATTGCGACGCCGCACTTCACAGATCGAGTGGCCGAAGCGCAATTGCTTGTGGCGAGCCACGACCGCACTCCTAAGCTCCCTGACGCCGACCGCGAACTACTCAGCAACACGCTTCGAAACCTGAGGCGGGCGATCGAAAACCGGGGCGCCCGCGAGCAGCTGCTGCACGGCGAACCGCACCCAGGCAACTTGCTCAGAACGAAGAAAGGGCTGCTGTTCATAGACCTAGAGACCTGCTGCCGTGGCCCTGTCGAATTCGACATCGCCCATGTCGAATGTCCCCGGTTTCCCGACGAGGTGAGCAAGCACTATCCAGGTGTTGATCTGCAACTGCTCCGCGAGTGCCACGTCCTCATGCTCGCGATGATTGCAACGTGGCGCTGGGAGCGAGACGACGAACTCCCGAATGGTCGCCGATTAGCTCTGGACTGGGTCAGCGAGATGCGCTCCGCGTTGGAGCGCTACGGGCTCGATGTCGCACGCTGATGAAGTCCCGTTTGGCGCGGACTTTACAACTCGGCGGTGCAGCGGGTGTGACTTTGGCGTTGATATCGACCGAGGCACGGAGCTGGACGTCGGTTTCTTGCAAATTTATGTCAGAGTTGCCGGGAGAGCGGTCAAAATCGGGGTCAAAAGCGGGAAGTCGAAAATCGAGAAAGCCGCGCGGCTCAAGGATTATCATCATTGGGCTTCCTTGGCTCTCCCGCCTCCGATTCGTTCCCAAGCTGGAACTCGCCGGTTCGACCCCGGTCGCCCGCTCCAACGCTTGGCTCGAACCGTGGGGGACCGGCTTTCGATCTCAAGCTTCCTGGAAATCGGAGCGCGCCTGGAACCCGCCCTCATTCGCTTGCGATCGGGAAAATACGACCGCCGACCGCCGTTGCCAAAATCGAGATTTCCTTTATCTACGATCGGGCCACTTCGTAGGCGCTGTGCTCGAGCACGGTGAAGTCGGCGAGCTCGCCGGGCTCGATGCTTCCCGCCAGGTGATCGACGCCGAGCACGTAGGCGGGGTCGATTGTGATCATCCTGAGCGCCTGCTCGACGGTCACCCGCTCTTCGGGGCCAAGCGCTGGAAGCTCCTTGAGGCAGCGCGGTGGCGATTACGTAGAGCGCGCCTCGATTTCAGCTCGATCATTCCTTCCATGTTATTCTTGTATTTTGAGCATCCGACGCTCAAAATGTAAGGATGTCAAAATGGATCGCGCGGCCCGATCTGGAAGCCCGAGTGCGTGAGGCGCTGCGGCGCGCGCCGATAGTAACCCTGCTTGGACCTCGCCAATGCGGCAAGACCACACTCGCAAACCGCGTCACCGGGTCGCTGCGCTCGAATTACTTTGACCTCGAGAATCCCGCTGACGAAGCCCGCCTCGCCGAGCCGATGACGGCTCTGGAACGCCTCCAGGGATTGGTCGTCATCGATGAAGTCCAGCGAGCGCCGGCGCTGTTTCCGGCGCTACGCGTCCTGGCCGACCGTCCCCGATCATCGGCCCGTTTCCTTCTGCTCGGCAGCGCTTCTCCCGAGCTCGTGCGGGCTAGCTCCGAGTCGCTCGCCGGAAGAGTCGCCTTCGTGGACATGAGCGGCTTCGGACTGCGCGAAGTCGGCGCGCCGGCGATGCGCCGGCTGTGGCTCCGTGGCGGATTCCCGCGCTCGTTCCTTGCGCGCAACGACGCTGAAAGCGCCGCCTGGCGCCGCGATTTTATTCGCACCTTCCTGGAACGCGACGTGCGCACGTTCGGCATCGACATCTCGGCGCGCGCCCTGCGGCGGCTGTGGACGATGCTAGCCCACTATCATGGGCAAGTTTGGAACGCGTCGGAGATCGGACGCTCTTTGGGCGAGGCGCACACCACGGTGCGCAGGCACGCGGACGTCCTGGTAGGCGCCCTGGTGGTCCGCGAGCTGCAGCCGTGGTTCGAGAACCTCGGGAAGCGTGAAATCAAATCGCCCAAACTCTACGTCCGCGACTCCGGCATTCTGCACTCGCTCCTCGGCACGGAGTCTTTTCGCGCCCTCGAATCGCATCCCAAGCTCGGCGCCTCATGGGAAGGATTTGTGATCGAACAGATCCTGAGCCTGACCGGACGGCGGGACGCCTATTACTGGGGCACCCAAGCCGGCGCCGAGTTGGACCTGCTCATCACCGTGAAAGGCAAGCGCGTCGGCGTCGAGGTAAAATACGCTGACGCGCCGCGCCTGACGCGCTCAATGCGTATCGCGCTCGATGATCTCAAGCTTTCGCATCTGTACGTCGTCCATCCGGGGACGGCGCGATACGACCTTGGTGTTAACGCCGAGACGATCGGCCTGGTCGAGTTGCTGGCGGAAATCGAGCCGGCCTACGCGGTGCGGCATAAGGAACGCGCGAAGCCGCGGCGAAGCTGATCGGGCTTGTGATGTAGTCTTAGCCTCGCAGGATAGGGTTACCGGGTTCCCTATAAAATGGTCGCTCGCAAGAATCCATGCGCGCCGGACGCCGAAACGCCGCCGCCCCCTACTCGCTGGCTGGGACGACCTGATCGAACGTGCAACAATCGCGTTCGAGAGAATCCAGGCGGGTTGTGCCACATCGCGGGCCATTCCGAGCAGTACTACTCAGAATGTTTGGTTAGCGGGAAAACGTTTCCCGCGACCACCGTTGCGTGAATCGGGATGTCTTTTATCTCCGATGGGGCAACATCGAGGGGGCTGTGCTCGAGGACCGTGAAGTCGGCGAACTTGCCGGGCTCGATGCTTCCCGCGAGGTGATCGACGCCGAGCACGTAGGCCGCGTCGATCGTAATCATCCTCAGCGCCTGCTCGACGGTGACCCGCTCCTCGGGACCAAGCACGCCGCCCGACTGGCCGAAGCGGTTGACCGCCGTCCACACCGACGTGAGCGGCAGCGCCGGCGCGACGGGAGTGTCGGTGTGCAGCGCGGTCGGCACGCCTTCGCGCACGAGGGTTCCCAGCCGGGCGGAGAGTCGCGCGCGATCGACACCCAATCCGGCCTCGCTCAGTTCGGCGCGCCGATGCACATACGAAGGATTGACGCTGGCCGCCGCGCCGAGCGCTTTCAAGCGCCGCGCCTGCGCCGGACGCGAAAGGCCGTAATGCTCGAAGGTGAAACGATGGTCGAAGCGGGGATAAGTCTCGAGCATCCGCGCCAGCGCGGCGAGCACGACATCCTGACTCTCTTCGCCGTTGGAGTGCACGTGAATATGGAATCCAGCCCGCCACCACGGGAGCATCCGGTCATAAAGCTCGGCCGGTTCGGTCAGCCAAATTCCTTCGTGCCCATCGACATAGCCCGGCGCCCCGACGCGCATCGTGAAGGCTAGAAATGCGTCGTCAGAAAAGAACTTGACGCCGTTGTAAGCGAGCTTATCGGTGCTGCGCGCCCTCAGCGCCAACACGTGTTCGATCGCGCGCTCGTGTTTCTCATCGCCGTACACACTCGCCATCGCGACCGCTACCGCGCGCATCGGTGCCGCGGGGTCATTGTACACGGCCGGGACGACCACCTCTTCGAGCGCGATGCCGGTTGCGCCAAACGCCAACTCCGCGACCATCGTGATCCCACCAATCCTGTAGATACCGATGCCGCAGCGCAGCAGATCGATCGCGCCGTCGCCTTCGAGCATCGGCGCCATCGCGGGCAGCAGGACGCGGTAGGCCGCATTGGTGCCGAGGAATTGGCCGCTTGAAGCGGCGTCAATCCCTCGGTTCGTCAGGAATGCCGAGTTGGCGTAGGCGTGATGCACCGACGCGTCCCAAACCAGCACGGGAATCGTCTGCGATACCTGGTCGAGATCGGTGCGGCCCAGATGCCCACCCACCGCGGTCGCGTCGTATCCCCAGGCAAGCAGGATGCCGCCGGTTAGCTCGCCGCGCGCGGCGTACTCGCGCAATCTTGCGATCACTTCTTCGCGGGTTTTTACGCCGCGGAGCGGCGGTCCGTCGGGGCGCGGCGTGTCGTAATAAGCAACGTTGGGCAAGCGCGCCGTCATCGCGGCCAAAATCAGGTGTTGATGCGGATCGATAAACCCCGGCATCAGCACCGAGTCGGCGAAGCGGTCGTCGATCCGATAGCGCGCGCCGCTAAGCCACGGTTTCAACTCGTCGAGCGAACCGACGGAGACGATGCGGCCGTCGCGCACTGCGACGGCGCTCGCGATCGGCCAACCGGGGTCCATCGTGATAATCTTGCGCGCAAGAAAGACGGTGATCTCGCCGCCTGCGCCGCGCTGTGCGCGGCCCGGCGAGCCGGCTTGCGCCGAAAAGTCCTTCGCCGCCATAGCCGGGCATTCTGTCACGGCGTGCGCGCGTCGTGAAGATGCGGGACGGATAACAATGACGCGAACCATGGAGGGAACGCGAATCCATCATGAAAAAGGAAGTCACAATCTTCAGTGAAGGAACGCGGATGGCGGCGGATCTGTTTGTGCCGGATGATCTTCAGCAAGGCGAAACACGCCCGGCGATCTTGCTGTGCCACGGATGGGGCGGACCGAAGTCGCATCTGAACTCGACCTACGCGCCGTTTTTCTGCACCGCAGGCTTTGTCTGCCTAACGTTCGATTATCGTGGATGGTTCGAGAGCGACGCGCGAATCGCCACTCCAGACAAACAGCCACAGCCCGACGCGGAAGGCTATATCACCGTGCGCGGCAGGCCAGTCAGGGAAATAGTCGATCCGCTCGATCAAAATCGCGACATCAACAATGCGCTCGACTATCTGATCGGGGAGCCGGTGGTTGATCCGGCGCGAATCGGCCTGTGGGGATCGAGCTTCGGTGGCGGCCATGTTATCTACGTCGCCGGCCACGACCCGCGCATCAAGGCGGTCGTGAGCCAAGTGCCGGGGATGGGTCCCGCTCCCGACGCGGACGGTTTTGCGGCGCCGGCGCCACAAGTGCAACAACTCGCAACCGCTATGGCGCGCGGCGATATCGGCGAATTGCCGCGTCCCCCCGAGCAGCCCGAGTCGCTCAAGGGAATCGGAGATTTCCGTACGATGTGGCGCTATCTCCCGCGCCTGGCCGCGGTCCATATAAAGGTGCCGACGCTGATCATCGATCAGGCGGAGGAAGAGTACGGCGGACGCGAGAATTCGGGGCTGGCTGCGAAAAGTGCAATACCCGGTACGACGCTCGTGAAATACCACGTCTTCGCTGGGACTCACTACGACATCTATCAGAAGAATTACCGCGCGAGCGCAGAGATGGCGCGCGACTGGTTCCTCGAGCATCTGATGGGAAAGCGGTCCTGAACGCGATCATCGCCTCGAATCGCGAGCGACGTTCTGCGATAAAAGAGAGACTCCTCGACGAAAGGATGATCGATGAAATTACGGCATGCGATTGTGATTGGCGCTGGGATCGGAGGGATGTGCGCGGCGCGCGTGCTGTCCGACCGTTTCGAACGCGTCACGCTGATCGAGCGCGACGAACTAGCCGCCGCGCCGATGCATCGTAAGGGCGTTCCGCAGAGCCGCCATCCGCATGGCTTGCTCGATCGCGGCCGGCGCGAGCTCAACCTGCTGTTCCCCGGACTCGACGACAATTTGCGCGCACGCGGCGGACTCGACTTTGACGCCGGTCTTGATCTCGCCACGCTACAGCCCGACGGATGGGCGCGGCGGCGCCGGACCAGACACCTGATGCTGTTTGCGAGCCGGCTGCTGATCGAAGCGGTAATTCGCGATCGCGTCAAGGCGATCCCCAATGTGCGATTCGTCGAGGCGACTGAGGTCGCCCAGTTGACGTTCGCCGCCGGCGACTCGCCGCGGGTCACGGGCGTCGATACGCGTCAGGTCGCGGATAACGCGCCCGGGCATCTCGACGCCGACTTGATCGTCGATTGCAGCGGACGCGGCTCGCGGGCGACGCGATGGCTCGAGCAGGCGGGATTTGCCGCGGTCGAAACGGAAATCGTCGACGCGGACGCCGGCTACAGCACGTGCTGGTACCAGGCGCCGCCGGCCGAGGCGCGACCGGCGAGCTGGTGGTGGAAGGGAGTCTTCCTGAATCCCGCGGCGCGCCCGGAGCGGCCCGAGGATTACTATTTTGCGCTGACGCTACCGATCGAGGGCGATCGCTTTCTATTGACGCTTGCGTCGTGGGGCGGACGCGAGCTACCCGCCGATCACGAATCGTTTGCGGCGCTGTGCGCAAAGCTGCGCTCGCCGATCGTCGCCGAGGCGCTCGCGATCGCGAAACCAACTTCGGCAATTTACCATCGCCGCGGCATGCAGAACGTCTGGAAGCATTTCGAGCGCGGGGCGCATCCTGCAGGCTTCGTGTGCCTCGCCGACGCGGTGTGCGCGTTCAATCCCATTTACGCGCAGGGGATGACGAGCGCGGCGGTGTGCGCGGAAATTCTGGGTATTGTAAGCGCCGAGCACGATCCCGCCGATCCTGCCTTTCCCGGCCATTTCTATCGCCGTCAGGCTGAGTTCGTGCGCCAGCCGTGGGCGCTTTCGATCGCGCGCGATCGCCAGGCGCTCGAAAACGGAGTCGGCGACGCACGCCCCGAGGGCGAGATCAGCGGCCAAATGTGGGAGCGGATCATGCGCGAGGGCGCCGGCGTTCCCGCGATCGCAGAGGCGATCTTTGACGTGATCAATCTGAACCGTCCGCCCGAGTCCTTGATGCAGGACAAGGCGTTCCTCGCCGCCGCGACCGAGATTCTGCAGCGCCCGCCGCGGCCTATTCCAGCCGCGAGCGACATTCCACCCTACCCTCCAGATCAAATCGCGAACTGAGGAGAGTCGATGATGGCGAACAATTCGTGGCCGAAGGGCCGTGTCGTTACGATTCCTGCGCGCGCGAACCAGCCGCCGATCAACCTCGCCGTTCATGAGCTGGGTGAAGGTCCGGCGGTGATCTTCTGCCACGGATTTCCGGAGCTGGCGTACTCGTGGCGTCATCAGCTTCCAGCGGTCGCTGCCGCGGGATTCCGCGCGATCGCGGTCGATCAGCGCGGCTACGCGGAGTCGAGCGCACCCTCCGCAGTCGTCGATTACGGTTTGACGGAGCTTTCCGGCGACATGGCCGGACTGCTTGACGCGCTCGGTCTTAAGCGCGCGGTTTTCGTCGGCCACGACTGGGGTGGATTTGTTGCGTGGGCGATGCCGGTGCTCTATCCCGAGCGCACCGCCGGCGTGATCGGCGTGTGCACGCCGTACATGGCGATTCCGCCAACCAGCGTCATGCGCACAATGGTTGGGGGCGATGACGAGCGGCACTATATTCTCTGGTTCCAGGAGCCGGGACGCGCCGAGAGCGTGATGGATAAAAAAGTGCGGCTGATCTTCGACCGTCTGATGCGCGCGCCGCAGAGTCCTGAGGAAACCGCCAAACGCGTCATGGCCTCGGGCGCGCTCAATTTTAATCCGTTCCGCCGAATTGACGAGCTTGTACCCGACACGGCGCCGATCGTGACGCCCGAAGAGCTCGCGGTGTACGTTGCGGCCTTCGAGAAGACCGGCTTTCGCGGCGGGATCAACTGGTACCGCAATATCGATCGAAACTCGCGCGAGTTGCCGCAAATCGGAACTGCGAAGCTTTCGCTGCCTGCTCTGATGATCACCGCCGAGTGGGACGCCGCGCTGCCGCCGCGCCTGGCCGACGGGATGCCGGCGTTGTGCTCGGATCTCGAGACGACTCAAATCGCTCGTGCCGGGCATTGGGTCCAGCAAGAATTCCCAAACGAGGTCAACGCCGCAATCGTCGGATGGCTTAAGCGCCGGATGCGGCCCTGATCAGCGGCCCTGAAATTTTGGCTTGCGCTTTTCCATGAACGC
>JAJZAG010000127.1 GCA_021799555.1 Deltaproteobacteria bacterium
GGACGCCCGATCAAGCGTCTCTACTTCAAGACCGAGGAGCTTGATGACCGGTGCGAACGGATCGTCGTGGACTTCATGGATCTCCGGGCTGGCGGCTTCAAGCTCCCGATCCCGACCGATGACCTGGTCCGCATGATCGAGGCCGACGCCGACGATCTCGATATGTATGCCGAGCTCCCGCAAGAAGAAGACGGTCGCACCGACTTCTTTTCCGACCGAAAGCCGAGGGTACTGATCGCGAAACGGCTTTCGGATCCGCGCTACATAAACCGGCTCCGAACTACTCTCGGACACGAGTACGGCCACGTTTGGTTTCACGCTCCGCTGTGGAGAAAGGACGGGCCAGAAGCGCAGCGCCAACCTGCCGCGCCATCATGGACTTGCCACCGCGACACCATCGTGACCGCTCCGGAAAACGATTGGATGGAATGGCAGGCGGCGTACATCAGCGGCGCGCTGCTGATGCCGCGGTCGTACCTGCTCGGAATGCCCGCTGAGATCGCGCTGCGCGACCGGAGCGAGTTCCCACTGAAGGTTGATTCGGAGCCCGGCCGCGCCGTGATCGCGCGGGTCATGCGGCGTTGCGAAGTCTCCGAACAGGCCGCGCGCGTCCGGCTCCTGCGGTTGGGTCTGCTGCTAACCTAATCGTGGAACCTGTCCGACGTATAGAAATTATGGAATTTGACAATTATATGCCAACGGGTCTATGATCGGTTCGACGACGGGCACGCGCCGACTATGCGCACTCTTAACATTCCTGTCGTTCGCATTGCTTATGCCTCCCGATCAGACTACGACCCAACCCAAGCCTTACGTGTCGATCCGCGAGCTCTCCGCACTGACGCCATGGACCGAACAGGCCATTCGCACCATGATGGCTAAGCGCATCATGCGTGAAGGCGAGCACTTCTTCCACGTGGGACGCAGGCCCGTATTCAAGTGGGAGGCGATTGTCGGCTTCATTGAACGTCGTGACTTGCCGCACCAAGCCGGAATACCACTTCAGCGAGGAGGGTTCCTCAATGGCACCTCGTAAGCTCAAAGCGCGGCGTCAGGGTTGCTGGATTGAGGCGACCGGCAGCGGGCTCTTGCGCTTGCGGTTCCGCTGGCGGCTTCCAGCCGCAACTGGCCTTCACAAATTTTCGGAGACTACCACGCTCAGCGATACGCCGGAAAATCGCGCCGCTCTCTCCAAGCAGGCTGCGCTCATCGGCGCGGAGATAGCGGCGGATCGTTTCGACTACTTGAGCTGGTTTCCTAACGGCAGCAGAGGTGCCTACTTTCGCCCAGAATCTCGGGGAACGGAATCCATCGAGGCCGACGCCCAGCCCACGATCGGCCAATATTACGAGGCCTGGGTCGCTCGAAGGGTGCCACCGATAGTCCGCCCTTCAAGGGCACGCGACTACCGCAACCATTTCCGCACGTACATCCTGCCTTACGTCGGCGGCGTGGCGCTGAAAGATTTATCGCTGGGGCATCTTGAAGAACTCAGAGCGCGGCTTCAGATCGATCGGCATTTGAGTGTGAAGACCGTGCGAAACGTTATCGACAGTTCGCTACGCGCAATGATGCGCGACGCGCGCAAGGCCGGAATCGCCGCGGGATTTCCGTTCGCGGACGTCGAGTGGCCGCGGGGCGTCGTACCGGGTCCGGATCCATTTATCGAAGATGAGCGGGATCGACTGCTCGAATTCTTTCTTCGCAAGCATTGGCGTTTAGGCCGCAACCTCGGTGCTTACCGCGAAGGTGTTCACTTTCCTTACTATGCGTTTCTCTTCACGCTTTTCTACACGGGATTGAGGCCTTCGGAAGCGGTCGCTCTTCGTGTGCGATCTCTCGATCTGGCGGCGGGAACGCTGTTCGTAGAGCGATCGCGTTCCCTGAGCAGTGAGTCCGCCCCCAAGACTTCCGCTGCGGCACGCGTCGTCCGGCTCACCGCTCGAAATGTAGAAGTTCTCAAGCAGGTGATCGAGTTGCGCGCGGAGCCGGACGATTACGTTTTCAAGAATTCACTCGGCCGTCCGATCGATCAACGAAGTTTCTACAAGATCTTCTGTGCCGCGCAACGCACATTGGGAATTAGACTGCGCGACCTCTATGCCACAAAGGACACCTATGTGTCCGTCGCCCTGACCAAGGGCGTGAACCTGACGTGGCTTTCGGAGCAGACTGGAGTCATGGAGAGCACCCTTCGCACCCACTACGGACGCTTCATTCATGCGAGCCATGCTGACGCGTTGGAGCTTGCCAAGATCGATTCAATCGAGGCCAGAAAAGCGAAGTTTGCCCCACGTTTGCCCCATGGAGGGGCAAACTCGAGGAAAAACCCTTTGAATTACAAGGGAAAGAGTGTGGAGCAGAAGGGATTTGAACCCTCGACCCCCACGTTGCGAACGTGGTGCTCTCCCAGCTGAGCTACTGCCCCATCCGATGCGGGTGATTGGTTCGATTATGACGCTAAAAGCGTCTGCAAGTAAGCACGCAACCTATCAGCCAGATCAGGCCGTTTCAACCCGAAACCGACCTGCGCCGCGATGAATCCCACTTTGTCACCAAAGTCGTAGCGCACGCCCTCGAAACGATAGCCGTAGAGTTTGCGCCGACGCGCCAGCGCCATCAGCGCGTCAGTTAGCTGTATCTCGCCGCCTGCGCCTGGCTTCGCTGTGGCCAAAAGGTCGAAGATCTCGGGCGTCAAAACATAGCGGCCCATGATCGCAAGATCGCTCGGAGCCTTGTCAATCGCGGGCTTTTCCACCATCCCGGTCAGTTCGTAGAGGCGGCTACGCGATGGCTTCGTTTCGACAATTCCGTACTTGGGAATCTCGCTGCGGGCC
The DNA here is from genome assembly GCA_021799555.1 of Deltaproteobacteria bacterium. GTDB lineage: Bacteria > Desulfobacterota > Binatia > Binatales > Binataceae > JBARDN01. The sequence continues at coordinate 2,838 of JAJZAG010000127.1, forward strand.
ACTTGGAGTAGCGCGACGACGGGGGCGTCGTTGGCCTCGGCCGCCTCGATCAATTGCGCCAGGCACGGACGCGGGCAATCGAAAATATCGTCGGGCAGCATCAGGGCGAACGGCTCGGCGCCGATCACGTCGCGCGCCTGCAAGACCGCGTGACCAAGTCCGAGCGGCTTCGCCTGCTCGACGGCGGTGAATTGCGCGATCGTGTTGATGCGCCGCACCGATTCAAGGATTTCGAGTTTGCCCCGCTCCTCGAGCATCGCTTCGAGCTCGATTGCCGGCTTGAAGTGGTCGAGCACGATCGTGCGCCCAGGCGCCACGACAACGTAGATGTCACGGATTCCCGAGGCGACCGCCTCTTCGACCACCACCTGGATAGCCGGCGTATCGATCACCGGCAAAATTTCCTTGGGGATCACCTTGGACGCGGGCAGCATCCGCGTTCCCAGCCCGGCCGCCACGATAACCGCCTTGGTGACAATCATGGAACAGAACCGCTGGTGCTGGCGCCGTGGGCCCCGCTCAGCTTTGCCTTTCCCGGGCTTCCTGGGCGGATTTGCATCCGATGCACAAGGTAGTCACGGGGCGCGCGCGTAGTCGTTCGGTGCCGATTTCACCGCCACATTCTTCGCACCGCCCGTAGGTGCCGTCCTCGAGCCGGGTGAACGCTTCTTCGATCTTGGCGAGCAGTTTGCGCTCGCGATCGCGCATCCGGAGCAGAAAGTTGCGGTCCGACTCGAGCGACGCACGATCGTTCGGGTCGGCAAACGCTTCTTCAGGGCCGCTGTTCATTGAGCCTACGGCACGCTCGGCCTCGGCGAGGATTTCGCTCTTTCTGTCTTCGAGCAGCTTTCGGAAGAGTTTGAGGTCTCTTTGCCTCATGGTTGGTTGCTTCGGCTAAAGCCGAGTGTTTGATTCTATCGACGCCCTGATAGCATGTAAAGCTGACAAGATGAGAACCGCATACCTTGACGCATTTTCCGGCCTGAGCGGCGACATGATGGTCGGCGCACTGCTCGATTGCGGAGCTGATTTCGCGGAACTCGAGCGCGCGCTAGGCGCGCTGCCGCTGACCGGCTACAAGCTCTCGAATCGCCGCCGCCTGCTCTCGGGAATCTCGGCGGTCAAGTTCGACGTCGAAGTATCGGAGCGCCAACCCGAGCGCCACTTCGCCGAGATTCGTACGATGATCGAAAATACCGCCGGGCTTGTCGAGCCGGTGCGGCGCCGCGCGATCGCGATCTTTCAGGCGCTCGCCGATGCCGAGGCGAAAGTTCACAACACGACGCCCGACGAAGTTCATTTTCACGAAGTCGGCGCGGTCGATTCGATCATCGATATCGTCGCGGCGGCGTGGGGACTCGAAACCCTCGCGGTCGGCGATCTAATCGTCTCGCCGCTGCCGGCGGGAGCGGGTTTCGCGCGCTCGCAGCACGGAGTAATTCCGGTTCCCGCCCCCGCGACCAGCGAGCTGCTCGCAGGATTTCCTCTGCGCATTGGCGACGGAACGATAGAGATGGTCACTCCAACCGGTGCAGCGATCTTAAAGGCGCTCGCGCGGCCGGCGGTTCTTCCGATGAACTTCGCGATCGAAAAGATCGGATACGGCGCGGGCACGCGCACGCTCGCCGATCGGCCCAACGTCCTGCGGCTGATGCTTGGACGGGAGCAAGCGGAGTTCGAGAGCGATGAGATGGTCGAGATCGCGGCGAACATCGACGACATGAATCCTCAAATCTATGACCATGTGATGGAGCGGCTGTTCGGCGCAGGGGCGCGCGACGTGACGCTGACGCCTACGATTATGAAAAAAGAACGGCCCGCGGTGACGCTGAGCGTGATCGCCGAGGCTGCCGATCGCGACAAACTTGCGCGGATCATCTTTGACGAGACCACGACAATTGGACTGCGCTTCCATACCGTATCGCGGCTGAAACTGCATCGCGACAGCAAGGAAGTGGAAACGCGCTTTGGAAAAATCAGGGTCAAGATTTCCGGCACTCAGCCGGGCGAGCATCGCCATCCCCGCGCGTATCCTCATTCGCACGCGCAGGTTACGATCTCGCCCGAGTACGACGATTGCCGGCACGCCGCAATTAATCACGGCGTCTCGCTGCGCGTCGTGATTGAAGAAGCGCGCGCGGCGGCGCGTGCCAAATTCGGATGAGCCGCGCGTTCGCCGCGATACGACCGTGACTACGCCCCATCGGCTAACCGTTACCGAGATCTTCTACAGCATCCAGGGTGAATCCACGCACGCGGGGCGCCCATGCGTGTTTGTGCGGCTTACCGGATGCAACTTGCGCTGCCGATGGTGCGACACCGCTTACGCGTTTTACGGCGGGCAGCGGATGACGGTGGAGGAAGTCGCCGCCGCGGTCGCGCGCTACCGATGCAATCTCGTCGAGATAACCGGCGGCGAACCTCTCCTGCAGCAGAGCGTTTATCCGCTGATCGACGCCCTAATCGCCGCCGGCGACACGGTGATGATCGAAACTTCGGGCGCGTCCGACGTAAGCGCACTCGATCCGCGTGTGATCAAAATCATGGACCTGAAATGCCCCGGCAGCGGCGAGTCGGAGCGCAACCTGTGGAGCAATCTCGAGCATCTTACCGCGCGCGACGAGATCAAGTTCGTGGTTGCCGACCGTGGCGATTACGAATGGGCGCGCGACGTAATCAACGCGCGCAACCTCGCAAGCCGCGCCGGAGCCGTGCTGATCAGCCCCGCATTCGGCGAACTGAATCCTGCCGCGCTGGCCGGATGGATACTCGAAGATCGTCTCCCCGCGCGGATGCAGTTGCAGATGCACAAGCATATCTGGAATCCCAACACGCGCGGTGTCTGAGGTGCGTACGAACTTAGCTCGCGATCATAGTTCTTCGCGGGTTGGGCTCGATGGCCGGAACGTTTGCCGGCGTTGGCGACTCCGATAAGCGGCAAACCGTTCGCTGACCAGCCGCCTCCGTACATACAGACCATGCTTTACCACGGCCGCGATTCCAGCCGCGCATTAGGAGAAGCTGCCAGCGACGGACACAGATTTCGTCAAAAGCATCGCACGCAATCGTTCCTCGTCCGACGTGTATGAAAATTCGAGGCGGTACGCACAACCGAGAGGCGCCGATGCGGGAGGGCTTGCACGGCTCTACGACGAAAGTATCCGGTTGCGATCCTCGCCAGATTTCCCGCGCTCGAGCAGCGGCTCTACGTCGCCTGTTATCAACCGCGCGCCGCGATCGTTCCAGAGGTAAACCCATGCCCACTCACTGATCACCAGGAATCGGTTACGAAAGCCGATCAGGTAAAAGATGTGCACCAGCAGCCACGTAATCCATGCGATAAAACCGCTCAGGTGCAGCCGGCCAAAGTCGGCGACGGCCGCCGCGCGGCCAATCGTCGCCAAGGTGCCCTTGTCGCGGTAGCGGAAGGCGGTGAGCGGCTCGCCGCGTATGAGTCCTGCGATGTTCGCTGCAACATGGCGTCCTTCCTGAATCGCAGCCGGCGATGTCCCCGGCACCGGTTTCCCGTCAGACTTGATAGCGGCGAGATCGCCAATGACGAAAACTGAATCGGCGCCGGGTACCGAAAGATCCTGATTCACCAGCACCCGCCCCGCGCGGTCCAGCGGCGCGCCGAGCGCTTTGCCCAGCGGCGAAGCCGCAACGCCAGCCGCCCAGATGATTGTGCGCGCGTCGATTCTTCCTCCCGCGAGTGTGACGCCGTTACCATCGACGTCGGTTACGGCGGAGCCGGTGATAACTTCGACGCCGATACGCTCCAGTTGGCGCATTGCGCTTGCCGACGAATCGAGCGACATCGCGGGCAAAACTCGCGGTCCGGCCTCGATCAGGACAATTCGAGCCCGGCCCGGCTCAATCCGGCGAAAGTCGCGCTCCAGTACGCGGCGGGAAATTTCCGCCAACGCTCCGGCCATCTCGACTCCGGTCGGTCCCGCACCGATGATCACGAAGGTCATCCATTGAGTGATCTTGCGCTGGTCAGTTTCGCGTTCAGCCGCTTCATATGCGACCAGCACGCGGCGGCGGATTTCAACCGCGTCCTCGAGCGTCTTGAGCCCGGGCGCGGCGTTCATCCATTCGTCGTGTCCGAAATACGAGTGCGTCGCGCCTGCCGCTATGATCAGAAAGTCGTACTTTACCTCACCGTCGGCGAGCTGGACGATTTTTTTCGCTATGTCGATCGCAACCGCTTTGCCGAGAATCACGCTTACGTTCTTTTGCGAACTTAGAATTCTCCGAATCGGAGCGGCGATGTCGCTTGGATTGAGTGCCGCAGTCGCCACCTGGTAGAGCAGCGGCTGAAACAGATGATGATTGCGACGGTCGATAAGAGTAATCCGGACCCGCGATTTCGCCAGCGCCCGGGTCGCGGCGAGCCCAGCGAAGCCACCGCCCAGGACCACAACATGAGGTAAGTCGGCGGTTTGCAGTCGTTCCATAAGGTTCAATTATTCCGCGTGCGGATTAGCTGAGCCGGCGAACGCATTCTTTTTCGCGCGGCCGGATACGATCGGTTGTAGAGATCTTGGCACCTACGCCGCATGCAGGCTACTTTGAAAAGGAACCAGCTCGATGCGGTCACTTTGATTGCAATCGAGAGCGCCGAGCCGGACCTCGGTCTTGCTTTCTTGCCCTTGCGCACCGGCCTTGTCCGGTCAAATGGCCCACCGCCTGCGCGGCGGGGATTTGATCGGACGCCCGGATCAACTAAGCTTGGCCGCGTATGCCTGGACCTGCTTTGAATGACGTGTTGCCCGATCTGGTCGAGGAGATGGTGTTTCTTCTCAAGCAGCAGGGGGCCGATCCGCTCGAGGCGCCGCTGCGCGCACTCACAATCGAGTCGGTATGCGACTGCGGCGACGAGAATTGCGCGAGCTTCGCGACCGCCGCGGAAGTGAAAGTCGCGGGCTATGTCGAGCTTGCCGCGATGGAAGGGCAGCTCATCATCGATCTGAACGAGCGCAACGAGATCTGCTTCGTCGAGGTGCTGGGCCGCCCCGACGTCAAATATCTGCTCGAAGAATTTTACGATTCCGCGCGCCAATAATCCGCGCCGTTCAACCGCTCGCAGCGCGCGGCGATAGCTGGCGGAACTGTTTGGCGAAGTTCAGCACTTCGGCGGCGACCTGCTCTTTTTCCGTGTCTACGGTGATTACGTGATAGCTCTCCTCGAGGATCACGCAGCGTTTTTCCGCGCTGCCGAGATGCTTCATCACAAAGCTCACGTTGCGCCGCATCGGGCAGGTATGGTCGCGGCGCGAATGGATCAATAGCGCTGGCTGGGTGACTCGCTCCAGCCTCTTGCGAACGATCTTCGACATATCGAGCAGGTTGATGGGACCCATGAGCGGGAAGAGATGCGTGGTCGGATGGACCCGGCGCGCGGCCGCGTCGTGGATATCGGAATCGCCAGGACTGTAAAGATACAGGGTTTTCGCGATTCGCCCGAGCTTGCGCACCATCTGGAGCGCAAGCGTCGTCGAGCGCGGCAGAAAAAGCGCCGGCGCCAGCATTACAATTCCCGTCACCGCCTCGCGCTGATCGATAGCAAGCCGCGCCGCCAGCACCGCGCCCGCCGAGAGCCCGACGACGATATTGGGGTCCCCGTATTGACGGAGTTCCTCGAAACCCAACACCACGCTCTCATACCAGTTGTCGTAGTTGGCCGCGCCGAGTTCTTCGGGAGCACCCGCATGGCCGGCCAGGCGCACGCCGCGCACGCGGATCCCGGCGGCAGCCATCCGCTCGCCCAGCCATCGCATTTCGTAGGGAGTACCGGTGAGTCCGTGGATTAGAAGGGCGCTCAGACCCTCGCCGGGGAAAAAGAATTCGCTCTTGTCAGCAACGGCCGCAGGACCGGAAGCCGCGCTCCGCGACGGAGGGTCGTCGTCGGAAGGTTTGGACTTCGACGCGCTGACGGCCGAAGAACCGGGTTGCGCAGATTTCATCGCTACTTCGTGTCTCATCCGTGCGGTCCCCCCCTGGACGCGCGTATTACATCGAGGATCCGGTTGGCGCTCCGAGTTCGTCGGCGTGAATCACGATATTGGCTTGCGCGCGCAACTGATCGAGGTATTGGGTCCAGACCTGCGCGCGGCGCTGCTCAAGATACTCTTCAGTAAAGCTCTTTCTGGCGCTTGCCCATTGCTCGTCGTCAGGATCGGTTCGCGAGGTCACTTCGAAGATGTACGCGTTGCCATCCTGCTCCATCACGATTGGGATCATACCTGGTACGATTGGGATGGTGCCGGCGGCGTCGGTGACTTCAGGGAACTGCCCGATACCCGAGATCGAATGGCTGAAACGCTCGAAGGGGTCAACATTATGAACGGCGAGCTGATTCGCTTTGGCAACTTTGGGCAGATCAGCCGGCGTCTTGATTTGCGCCATCAGTTTCTCGGCCTGCTTGTGTGCCGCTATTTCAGCGTATGAGCGAATATAGGCCTGCCGCACCGTCGCCGCGATATCTTTCAGGGGTGGAACGTGCGCGGGAATTTTTTCCACTACTTTGACCAGATAGGGCGCGTCCTGATCGGGAACCGCGCGAACTTGTCCTTTGCCGAGGCTCAAAGCCGCGTCTGCGAGCTTGGGATCCTGCCCGACGCCGGCGATCGGTTCGCCTTTGGCGAACGGAGGCGTTGTCACGGCGTCGATGCCGCGCTTCTTCGCGATCTCTTGAAGGCTCTCGCCGCCGAGCGCGGAAGTCAGATCTTCGTCAATCGCTTCGCGGGCCAGGCGGCTTCCGGTTTGCTCGCGCAA
>JAJZAG010000128.1 GCA_021799555.1 Deltaproteobacteria bacterium
CCCTACCCGTTCACTACGATCGCGCCGAATATCGGCCGCGTGTTTGTGTCCGACGAAGAGAGCTTCACGCTGGCGGACATTCCAGGACTTATCGAGGGAGCGCATCGCGGTCACGGTCTGGGAATCAGGTTTCTGCGGCATCTGGCGCGCACGCGGATGCTGATTTACGTGCTTGACGCGACGGAGAAGCCAGCCGAGGCGTTTGCAACAGTGCGGGAAGAGATCGGCGCATTCGATCCGGCGCTGCTCGACCGGCCCGCGCTGATTGCGCTTAACAAGATCGATATTTTGAGCGTTAAAGAAGCCCGCCAGTCTGCGCGCGAGCTTGAGCGCGCGTTCGGCCTGCGCGCCTTTCCGATCTCGGCCGCGGAAAATATCGGACTTAAGCCGATCGTCGCCGAGATTGCGCGCGCGCTGGCGAGCGTCGAAACCAAATCGGCCGCATGTCCCAACTGAATTACAAGGCACAGATTGTGCCCCGCGCAAAGCGGATCGTCGTCAAAGTCGGGAGCGCCGTACTGTCCGGCGCGGATGGTCTTCGGTCCGAGGTCATCGATCACCTCGCGGCCGACATCGATGCGGCGATCGCCGACGGACGCGAAGTGATCGTTGTGACGTCGGGCGCCGTCGCGGCGGGGCGCGCGCGAATGGGGAAGCTCCACGGCGTCACGATCGCCGCCCGCCAGGCGGCAGCCGCGACCGGGCAGATCGAGCTGATGGGCGAATGGTCGCGCGCGCTGGGCGCGCGCGGACGTATCGCGGCGCAACTTCTGCTGACGCATCAGGATTTGGCCGAACGTCGCCGCCGCCAGAATGCGAACGCGACGATAACGGCGCTGCTCGGCGCGGGCGTGATCCCGATCGTCAACGAGAACGATACGGTCGCCGTCGAAGAGATCCGTCTTGGCGACAATGATGTCCTCTCTTCGCTCGTCGCCACACTGGTGCAGGCGGGGCTGCTTGTAATCCTAAGCGACGTTCCTGGCGTGCTGACCGGAAACCCGCGCGAGCGGTCTGACACGAGGCTCATCGCTCTGATCACGGATCCGGAAGCCGGTATGCGCGGGCTGGTCGCGGAAGGCTCGGGGCCGCTCGGAAGCGGCGGGATGGCGACGAAGCTGCGCGCAGCGCGTGAGGCCGCCCGGGCTGGAATCGCGTCGGTGATTGCGTCCGGGCACGAGCCGGGAGCGCTCGCCGCAGTGTTAGATCCGGCGCGCGCGTGCGGAACGCTTATCGTTCCTTCGGGCGCACGGCTCAAGAGCCGTAAACATTGGATCGCGTTCGCGCTGCGCCCTGCCGGAGCGCTTGGCGTCGATCGCGGAGCGGCAGAAGCGCTGCGCACGCGGGGCCGCAGCCTACTGCCTTCGGGCGTGCGCGAGGTCCGGGGAGAATTCGCGCCCGGCGCGTGCGTCAGCCTGCTCGATCCGGACGGCGTCGAGTTCGGACGCGGGCTGGTCAACTATCCGGCCGCCGACGTGCAGAAGCTGATGGGAAGGCGCTCGGCTGAGATCGCGGGTCTTTTGGGCTATAAACTCGCCGACGAAATTATCCATCGTGATAACTTTGTGTTACTGAAGGAAATTCGATGAGTCTGGAAAACGAAATAGCCGCGATGTTGGCGCAGGCGCGTGGAGCCGCGCGCAAGCTCGCGCTTGCCTCGACCGAACAGAAGAACGCGGCGCTCGCGGCGCTTGCGGCAATGATCCGCGGATCAAAATCAGTAATCCTGGGCGCAAATCGAATCGATCTCGAACGCGCCCGCGGCAGCCGCCTGGCTCGCGCCTTCATCGAGCGGCTTGCCCTTACCGACGATCGGATTGAAGCGATCGCGCGCGGCGTTACCGAGGTTGCGGCGCTGCCCGATCCGGTCGGCGCCACAATCGACACGTGGGAGCGTCCCAACGGACTCAGAATCGAAAAGCGGCGGGTGCCGATTGGGCTTATCGCGGTTATTTATGAGTCGCGTCCTAATGTCACCGTCGATGCCGCCGCGCTATGCCTCAAGGCCGGCAACGCGGTCGTGCTGCGCGGCGGCAAAGAAGCACTCGCGAGCAATGCCTGCCTGGCGGGACTGGTCGCGAGCGGTCTCAATGAAGCCGGACTTCCGGCGGCCGCGGCGACATTCATCGACAATTCCGACCGCGAGGTGGTGCAAATCCTGAAGCGGCATCCCGATTTGATCGACCTGATAATTCCGCGCGGCGGGAATGCGCTGAAGGCCGCGCTCGAAGGTTCCTCGGTACCACTGCTGCCGCATTTCGACGGAATCTGCCACACCTACGTCGACGCGGCGGCGGATCTCAAGATGGCCGAAGAGATTTGCATAAACGCCAAGTGCAGCCGGCCTTCGGTGTGCAACGCGATGGAAGCCCTGCTGGTGCATCGCGCCGCCGCCGAAAAGTTCCTGCCGGCGCTCGCGGCGCGGATGAAAAAAGCCGGCGTCGAGATACGCGGCGACGAACGCGTGCGCGCGCTGATTCGCGACGCCAAGCCCGCCACGCCCGGAGATTGGGACGCCGAATACCTGGACCTGATTTTAGCGATCAAAGTCGTCGATTCGCTCGACGAGGCGATAGCCTTTATCGAGCGTCACGGTTCGCATCTCGCCGACGCGATCGTCACGCGCGATGCGTCAGCCGCCGCGCGCTTTCAGCACGAGGTCGATTCCGCTACCGTTTACGTCAATGCATCGACTCGCTTTACTGACGGCTACGAGTTCGGCTTCGGCGCCGAGACCGGTATCTCGACCAACCGCCTGCATGCGCGCGGACCGATGGGTCTGGCGGAGCTGACGACTTACAAATACGTGATTCACGGGTCGGGGCAGGTGCGCGGGTAACGCGATGCGAGTAGGTCTGTTCGGAGGCAGCTTCAACCCGATTCATCTTGGGCATCTGCGCTCGGCAGAAGAAGACCGCGAGGCGCTCGAGCTCGATCTCGTCTATTTCGTCCCAGCCGCTTCGCCGCCGCATAAGGCGGAGGGCGAGCTTGCGCCCGCCGAGCATCGACTTCAAATGACTCGGCTGGCGACCAAGGGCAACCGCCACTTCATGGTCTCCGATATCGAGATGCGCCGCGGCGGAAGCTCGTACTCGATCGATACGGTCAAATACTTTCTGGCGACGCTTCGCCAACCGGCAACACTCTATCTGCTGATGGGCGCCGACCAGTTCGCGGAACTCGAGACGTGGAAGAGCTGCGACGAGATGGTGTCGCTGTGCAACCTTGCGGTTCACACGAGGGTCGCCGAGGGAAACAACGAGCCGCCGCGATTCTCGCTTGCCGCGCTGAAAAGATTTGGCTACATTAAGGCTGACGATCACTACGTGCATCCGAGCGGAAAAACGCTTTCATTCGTAGCCACGACTATCCTTCCAATTTCCGCCACGGCAATCCGCCGCAAGCTGCACCAGCATCTGTCAATCAACTATCTCGTACCCGGCGACGTGGTGGATTACATCCACCGACATCAGCTCTATTGAGAGGCAAGCCCGCTTAAGTGGATTCACTGTCCAAGGCGATAATGGCGGCCGAAGCGGCCCTGGAAAAAAAGGCTTACGACCTGGTCGTTCTCCAGTCGGAGCATCTCTCGTCGATCGCGGATTATTTCATAATTGCTACCGGACGCTCCGACGTTCAGGTGCAGGCGATTGCGCGTGGAATCGAGGAGCGGATGCAAAAGAACGCGGTCCGTCCGCTTTCCACCGAGGGCTTTAATCACGCTCATTGGGTTGTGCTCGACTACAACGATGTGGTCGTGCACATTTTCTATGAGCCGGCGCGAGAGTTTTACCGGCTCGAGCGAACTTGGGCTGACGCGGTGGCGGTCGAGCTGCCCGAGCCGATACGAACGCAAGCCGAAGAACTACGCCTGCGCGCCCTCGGGTAAGAAGAAAACCGTCGACAGACTACACAGATTGCGAGTACGCCGAAATCCCATTCAAATCTGAATCGGTGAAATCCGCGTAATCCGCGGACCGCTTCTTTTCAAACTTCGCCGCGGACGAAGTGGACGATCCACACTAGAATCACGGCGCCAATCGTCGCGACGACGAGCGCGCCGATCGCTCCGTTGGGCCCTGGCAGGCGGAGCATTCCGATTATCCATCCGCCGATCAAACCACCCACCAATCCGAGCACCAAGTCTCCGATCAGTCCGTAGCCCTTCCCCCGGACCAGCTTTCCAGCCAACCATCCGGCGATTATACCGACAATTATGGCTCCCAGCATCTCGCGGTCCTCGTCATCGATCGGATTCCCGGACGCGGCCGGTTATTTTTTCTGTTCCATGGGAGCGCCGCAGCATTTGAGCGCTCCGGAGCCGCCCTTGGTCACGATTACCTGCGAGCCGCATTTACCGCAGATATAAACTTTGCCCAGTTGATTGGCCATCTCTAGATTCCTTTGCAGTGATAGTCTTCAAGCGCCGCGAAAAATTGGCCGCCGTTTGTCGAGAAACGCGCGCACACCTTCTTCGCGGTCGGCAGTCGTTTGTAGCAGGGCATACAGATCTTCCTCAAGCCTGACGCCCTGCTCCAATGTCATATCATATCCCTTGAGGACAGCGTCTTTAACGAGCCGCACCGCGAGCGGTGCGCGCGACAGTATCGCCTCGACCACCGACCCGGCAACGCGCGCCAGGTCGCGTTCATTTTTGGCAAGATAGGTGACGAGACCGATGCGCAGAGCCTCTGTGCCGTCGAGCACCGCTCCGGTCATGAGCATCCTGAGCGCCTGCGCCGGTCCCGCTATTCGAGCCAGGCGCTGCGTACCGCCAAAATGCGGTAACACGCCGCGCGCGAGTTGAGTCAGCGTAAGCCGTGCGCGCGCAAGCGCGATTCGGATGTCGGCGGCAAGCGCAAGCTCGAGACCCTCGTCGATCGCGTCGCCATTGATGATTGCGACGGTTGGTTTCGAGACCGCTGCGAGCGATTCAACCAGGCGCGGATCGACGTCGTCACCGAAACCGGCGCAAAACGCCGCGCCCGAGCCGGTGACCGCAAGCATCAGGATCGTGTCGTCATCCTCGACCTGCTCGCACAGATCCATCAGCCGGTTGGCGGCCGCAGAATTGAGCGGATGGCGCGCCTCGACGATTCGCGCAGTGACACATCCGCGGGTGCGCGATACCTCGATCGCGTCGCGCATCAGCGCATGGCGGCGGCTTTTTGCTGGCGGCGGCGTCGCTCAGGCTCCCGAAGGTGCGCGCAGATCCTTGCGCAGAATCTTGCCGAGCGGATTTTTCGGCAGTGCGTCGATAAACTCGATCTGTTCGGGGCGCTTAAAGCTCGCCAGCCGTGAGCGGCAGAACTCGGTTAGCTCCTCGGGCGTAATCCTGGCGCCAGCGCGAGTTACAACGAACGCCTTTACCGTGTTTCCCCATTCTTCGGAGGGCACACCGATTACGGCACATTCATCGACTGCTGGATGGCTCATCAGGACGGCTTCAATTTCAGCGGGAGCGATGTTCTCGCCGCCGCGGATAATCATGTCGTCCTTGCGTCCGGCGAAATATACGTAGCCTTCGTCGTCAACCCATCCCAGATCACCCGTGGCGCGCCAACCCTCCGCCAGCGCCGCATCGTCGGCTCGGCCGGCGTAGCCTTTCATGATGCGGGGCGTGCGGATGATGATTTCGCCGACTTCGCCATGGCCGAGCAGTTTGCCGTCCTCGTCGCGAACCCGGATTTCAACGTCGGGGAGCGGCTTGCCGATCGAGTTAAGGCGTTTGAGTTTCTTTTCCCGCTCCTCAGGGCTGCCGGTAATGCGATGATCGTCGGGGCCGAGCACGGTCAGTGAGGAGGTCGTTTCGGTCTGTCCGTACGCGTTGACAAATCCCACCGTTTGGGGGAAAGCCTCGATCGCGCGGCGAATCACCTGAATCGGCATCGGCGCGCCGCCGTAAGCGAGATTGGTGAGGCTCGAGAGGTTGGTCTTACTGAACGCCGGATCGTCGAGAATCTGCTTCATCATCGTCGGCACAACGAAGGCGTGAGTGATGCGCTCGGTTTCGACGAGCGTGAGCCACGATTTCGCTTCGAATTGCGGCATCACGACTAACCGCCTGCCAGTCCAGACGTTGGTCATGTAGGCGGTGGTTCCGGCGATATGGTAGAACGGCACGCATACCAGAGCGGCGCCGCGATCGGTTCCGTCAGCCATTTCGACATTGGCCGTCACGTAGGCCGTGAAATCGCGAAACGAAAGCATCACGCCCTTCGGCAGCGATGTGGTGCCGCTCGTGTACATCAGGATCGAAGTGTCTTCGTCTTCGACCTCAGCCTCGCTTTCGTCGGGTTCGGCGGCGGCGATCAAATCGTCAAGTCTGGGGATTGACGGTTTCCCTGTTCTAAAAGCCAGTATTCGCGCGAGTTTGAGGCGCGCGGAGATTCGTTCCACAAGTTCGAGGTAGCGATCGCCGGCGAGCAGGACCTTGGCGTCGGCGGTATTAATCATGTACTCGAGTTCCGCTTCCTTGGCGCGATAATTGAGCGGCAAGAAGGTCAGTCCCGCCTTTGCGGCGGCGTAGTAGGTTGCGATGTACAGATCGGAATTAGTGTCGAGCGCGGCGATCACGTCGCGCGGCTTGAGTCCCTGCTGCTTGAAGACCGTGGACAGGCGCGCAACCGTATCTGCAAATTGCGCGTAATTCAGCCGTCGCTCCCCATATACGATGATCTCCTGATCGGGGACGATCGACGACGGAATCGTCACGAAATTAACGGTGTTCACGGACGGCGTTACCTCCTGAATTATGCCCGCCTGATAGTCGCTTTGGCAGGCCATGCGGCGCGGCAATACTGCCGCTGCTTCGCGTCAGCAACTCGAGACGGCGCGCAAGCCGCCGTTCGAGGTCGATTCCTTCGCCAAGCGGCAGGTCGATCCCGCCCCACACTGCCAATTTGGCGATCGCGGCAGTCTCGCGCGGAATGCGCGACATCTCGCGCGCGATCTGGAGCGCGCGCGGCTCGAGCTGATGCGGCTTTACGACTTCGGCGACCAAACCTATAAGCAATGCGTCTTGCGCGTCAATCCATCGCCCGGTCAGATTCAGATCGAGCCCGCGTCCGAGTCCGAGGCGGCGGGAAGCGGTTTGCGTACCGGCCACGCCGGGAATCATGCCGACGCCGGTCTCAGGCAGGCAGATGCGAGTATCAGTAGCGGCGATCGCCAAGTCGCACAACAGCGCCATCTCGAGGCCGCCGCCGACCGTGAAACCGTGCACCGCGGCGATCGTCGGGATCGGTAGGGCTTTGAGCCTGCCCCACACATCACGGCGAAAACGAATCCATCGCGCGGCGATTGGCGACGGTGCGGTGCCGAACTCGCGCAAATCACCGCCGGTCGAGAATGCTACGCCCGCCCCGCACAGCACCATCGCACGCACCTCCGGATCGTCATGGATCGCGCTCAGGATTTGGAACATCGCGTCGCGCATCGCGACATTGTACGCGTTGAGCTGCGCCGGACGATTAAGGGTCACCCAGGCGATTGCGCCGCGTTTCTCATAGCGCGCGGCGGCGGTTTCTGCTTGTGCCGTTACCATCGTCAGGCCGAATGAAGGTCCGCACTGTCGCTATGGGCGACCGCCGGACGACCGCGCTCGTAAACCACGCGTCCGGCGATCAGCGTGAGGTCCACGTTGAGCGCGAGCAAGTCCGCAGCGTCCATAGGCGATGGATCATGCGGCAGCACAACCAGATCGGCAAGCATCCCGGTCGCAATCTCGCCAGCTTCGAGGCGCTGCAGGCGCGCCGCATCACGCGTGAACAGGCGCAAGGCCTCATCTGGCGGCATCCGCTCTTCGGCGCCAAGCACGTCGCCGTCGAGCGTAGCGCGCGAGATTGCCGCCGCTACGCCTGCGAGAGGACGGGCCGGAGTGACAGGCGCGTCGCTGGCACCCGCAAGCTCGATTCCCGCCGCCCGCAACGAGGCGGCGCGGTACAGATAGGGCGCGAGACCGGGCTCGCAGGCGTACTTCGGGCCGCGAAAATAGATGAAGGCGGGATTGGTCACCACCCATGCGCGCGCGGCGACTATCCGATCGATATGCTCTGGCGCGATCACTCCACCGTGCTCGATCCGGCAAACCGCACGAGGCTCTACAGCACCAATCTGACGCTGCGCAAGTTCGATCGCCTCCAGCGCCTCTTCGATCTCTTCGATTTCGGTCGCGTGAAAAGCGCAATCGAGGCCGCTCGAGAGTGCGATTCGCACCCGGCGCGCGGCGGTCGATCCGTCGTATGACGCGCCCGGCATAAACTTGAGCCCCGCGATACGGATTCCGGCGGCGCGGGCAACCTCCGCGCACCGGGCCGCAGCCTCCAGGTGCGGCGCACCGATCATCATCGCGACGCGCTGGCAGATCGCGTTGCTCGCCTTGAGTCTCGCGAACAGCTCGACCTCATCGAAGCCGTTGCGCACGGTCGCATCGGTAAACGCGGTCACGCCGGCGGCGGACAGTTCGCGGCTCATCGTGCGAGCGCGCGCTTCAACTTCCGCTTTGGTTACGATCGGAAGATGGTGTGTCAGCCACCGCTCCATACCAACCACCAGGCCAGTCAGTCTGCCGGTGGCATCGCGAATCAGCGCGGCGCCGTCGGGAGGCCGAAATCCTTCAGCCTCAAGTCCGAGCTGTACTATCGCGCGGGAGTTCAGCCATGACGCGTGGAGCGTCTGGTGCCGCAAGCGGAGCGGATTTTTCGCGACCGCTTGGTCCAGTTCTTGTCGAGTCGGACCGCGCTTGTCGAGCAGCAAAGCTTCGTCGCATCCGAATGCGCGCAGCCAGTTGCCGGGCGGGGTCCTCCCCGCGCTGACACGCAGATCGGCAAGCAGATCCGCAATCGTGCGGCAGCGCCATACCGCGACTCCGCTAAAGGCCGACGCGGCTTCGAGAAAGTGCAAGTGTGAATCGACGAATCCCGGCGCAAGCGTGCGCCCCGCGAGTTTAATCAGATGCGTTCGCGGCCCGACCAGCGGTTTGAGTTGCGCGAACCGTCCGTGGGCGAGGATTCGCCCGGCGCTGAGCGCGACCGAATCGCTACCGGGATGACCCAGGATCACACCCTCGTGCAGGACGAGGTCGGCCTTTGCGGAAACGGTTTGCACTGCGAATCAGGCGCCCGCGGCACGCATAGATGGGTGATTCAATCGGAAGAAGGAAGCGGCTTGGCTTCCTTGATCTTCATTTGCGCGTCGCAGCATTCGATTTCGCCCTGCCCGGCCTTGTTACACAGGACCTCGGTACCGCATTTTTCGCACTGGTAACGTTTGCCCAGAGTATTTGCCATCTTGATTGCTCCTTTCCCTGCTCCATGGCGCCGTTCAAATCGGCCCGGATCAGTGATTAATCTAACATTGATTCTCTAATGAAACGGGAGCTCGCTTACTTTGGCGCCGATCTCCCCGATCGCGTCGGCGATCAAAAGCGCCGTCCCCTCCTGACAAGCGCTATGATGCAGGATCGCAAGGCCGATGACGCCGAACTTTGCCGAGCACGCGGCGCTGGTCAAGCGGCCGACTTCTTTTCCCGACAGCATCACCGCAGCCCCGCGCTCGGGAACCCGGCCACCCTCGATTCGCAGTCCGAACA
>JAJZAG010000129.1 GCA_021799555.1 Deltaproteobacteria bacterium
GTCGAGATGAACTGGTAGAGCAGGAAGAAGAAACTCCGCGCCAGATACTTCTTCATCGTGTCCATCGATCCCGAGGTATCCATGATGCAGATCACGGCGGCGTTGGATTCCTCTTTGGTGTCGACTTCGACGTGCTTGTAGCGGAGGTCGTCCTGATGGAACGGGAAGCGCCGCTTCCTGACCACGGTGCGTCCGCGGCCCGGTTCGGAATCGGCTCGCTCGATGCGATCGTTCTCGACCGACTCGTCCAGATCTTCCTCGCGCGGCAGAGCGAGGGTTTCAAGCTCCGCGGCGTCGAGTGCGCCGGATTCGGGCAGGTCAGTCTGATCGGCGGATTGCGCAGCGTTGCCGCCGCGGCGGCGATCCGACGCGAGCATCCGCATCACGCGCTGCTTCGCGGTGCGCCGCTTGTCGAGACGCACACGGATGCCGACATGGCGGTAGCCTTTGCGGCGCGACGAGTAGTCGCTCATGATCTCGCGCAGCGCGCGCCGCTCGAGGTTGGGCAATTCGAGATCCTCGAACATGATCTCGATCAGCTCTTCGAGCGTGACGTCGGTCTCGTAGTAATCGACTCCCGGGCGATCGCCCGCCGCATCCTGACCCTGACCGGGTCCTTCCTTGCCGGTCTTGCCGACAACGTCGCCGGGCTTCGAGTCGCCGTTGCCCTGCGACGCGCCGGGGGCGTTCTCGCCAAAAATGAAGCGGTACTCTTTGATGCCGCGCAGCGGCACCTTGATTACGCGGTCCTTGTCTTTGCCGATGATCGATTCTTCGGCGATGATGTCGGCGATATTCTCGCGGATCGATTCGCGGACTTTCTGGCGATGCCGCTGACGGTCGCCGGCGGAGCGGTCCGAGCGTTCAGCATCGGAGGGGCGGTATTCGCGGAAGATAGTGTCGCCAGTCGCCATAATCCACCTCAGGCCTTCCCGATCTCATTATACCCTTTCATCAGCCCGCTTGAGAGCCGTGCTGCGTAATCCGCCGCCTGCCCGAAATGATGGGTTCGTTTGTGTCGCGAGCCTGCGCCCACTGCTGCGTTTTCGAAGGATCTATGGGGCATATTCCGCCCGCCCTCGGGTTCGCTCGTGACTTTTGCGCCCTGCGTGAGGTCGCGTCGAATACCTGCCGGCGCCCCCTTTCGTCTCTGCGGGCGCAAATCGCGCGATTGCGAAGACTCGAATGGCTCGGAGCCATGCGAGAAAGCTCAGGCGTCCGGCCTCGCCCGTTTCCGCATGGGAAGCGCGACCGGGAGCGATTATTTCGGTGGCGTACCTGGGCGCGGACAGTTGTTCCCAAGGATCTCGCGCAAGAGCATCGGGATTTCAGTTTTGATACGGCGGACCCGGCGAGGGCCGTGTAAATTTTCAATTTCCCGCCTGCCTCCTGACGCGCGGAATATTCGGCTCCCCTTTCAGCGCTCGAACGGGTCGGGGGTCAGGTCGGTTCTTCGTTCCGACACGAGGCGCAGCGTGCTCGGCGATCCATGCGGCGAGGATATCGAGATCGCCGCGAACAATCTCGTTCGGGATGCGAAGAACCCTGACGCCGAGCGCCCGAATCGCAGCGTCGCGATGCCTGTCGATTTGCCAGCGAAGCTCATGCGACGATCCGTCGAGCTCGATAACGAGCCGGGCGGATTCGCAGTAGAAGTCCGCGATGTAATTGCCTATGACCTGCTGGCGGCGAAAATGAAGTCCCGCGATTTTGCCGCCTCGCAATGCGAACCACAAACGTTCCTCCGCCGGCGTCATCCTGCGGCGCAGCGATTTGGCAAAGGCGAGCTTTTGGGCACTGGCGGGCTGATTGCGGACGATTGGCGCGCGAGTTTTTGAATCAGGCACTCGACCTAACCCCTGACCCCTTCCCGCACGGGAAGGGGAACCATGCGCGGGCGGTGGTGCGATGCGGGCGGTTGCGGCGCGCACGAGCTTCGACGTTAACGGCGATCGCCTGAGGGTGCTCGCTTGCGTGACTCAGAGCATTGCGGTTACGCGGCATCCGACCTAACCCCTAACCCCTTCCCGCACGGGAAGGGGAACCAGAATCGTTCTCCCGGCGAACGTTTCGTTCAATCAGAGCTCATAGGTGACCTGTACAGGCTCGCGGCAATAGATTCTTGGCAGCGGGTTCCAAGGCCCCGCTTGGACCCAGCTCGCAATCTCTTTGCACTCGGCGGCGGTCAATCGTCTTCCGAAAATCAAAGTGGACAATGCGCCGCAGGGAACTGAGTGGTACCCGACGGTTTTCTCATTGTCCTTGTGCATAATGAAGCGCCACTCCTTTTGGTATTTCCAGGCCGTTTGCTTTCGGAGAAGGTGATCCTCCGCCTGCGCGAGCCGGTGAATTCCTTGAGGGCGCGGATCCCAAGCCATTTTTCGCTGGTCGCTGTAACTTACTTGGAACGGGCCTCTCAGACCAAAGTTGTCATCGTTCACAACCTGAGTCATATCTAGGCCGAGGCAAACGCCGTGGCCATTGCCTCCGTACAGCCGCCAGAGTTCGGAATCGTCATCTAATTCACTTAGGCAAAGCATCCCCACGTGATCGACATCCTGCTGGACGCGTACGGCTACACTGTCGCCCGCGTCAGGGTCCGAGGCCATCATGTCGACTCGACTCCGCCACGACTCAGAAGTAAAACCCTCTCGCGACACAACGAGGCGCTCCAGAAATTGCCGGGAGATCACAACGCCAGGCACGATGCAGTCAAGTTTATCGTCAAAGTCAGCGCGCGAGCCGAAGTACCAGAGGTTCTCGGTCAAGATTCTCCTGAGAGAATCGAAGTCGTCGCGCATCGCTCGATACCGATACAGATACCGCGGGATCGTCGAATTGCGTGAATCCGCCAAAAACTCACCTGATCTGGTTCCCCTTCCCGTGCGGGAAGGGGTTCGGGGTTAGGTCGGATCTCTGTTCAATCCGACGCCGGCTGGAGCATGGCGCTATGCTTCGGGCGCTGCTCTTCGCCGCCGCCATCAATCCTTCCAGAGATTGTTCGCGGCGTATTTCAGCACTACGTCCACGCAAGACTCGCAATAGCCGTTTTCGAGCAGGTTTTTCACCATCGCGCTGTACTTCTCACCTTGCTCTTCGTCGCGGGTGCGGGCCTTCGTGATGATCCGCGAGATGTCGCGGACCGACGTCATCAGCTTCTTCTCGATCGCTTCCTTGAGCGGCTCGTAGCTCTTGTAACTGACCTTTTCGCCGCGGCGCGAGGTTGCCCACAGGTACGCGATTACTTCCTGGCGGAAGCCGTCGGCCGCCGAGCCGATAATCGCGATCTGCTCTTCGATCGATTTGAGAAAACCCTCGTCGGGCGACAACTCTTCCTTGGTGTTGCGGTCGCGGACCTTGGTTTTGTTGACGTAGGCCTCGGCGTGGTCAAGATAATTCTGGAACAGCGACTCCGCCTGCTCCTGGTAAGAGTAAACGAAGGCGCGCGTGATCTCTTTCTCGAGCAGCTCGAGATACTCCTTGTGCAGAGTGTCCTGAAGCAATTCGAGGTAGGCCTTGCGCGTGTCGTCGGGCAGATCGCCTTCCTTGGTCATCGCGATCAGCGACTCGCGGACGTTGATCGGATTGATGCAGTTGCCGCTGACGTTGTCGCTGAGCGCGTTGTCGAGCGCCTTCATGATGAAGCGGGTCGAGATTCCGTTCATCCCTTCGCGTTTGGTGTCTTCCTTGAGCTCCTGCACGTCGATCTTTTTCGTGCGTCCCTTCTCGACGACTTCTTCGCCGTTGTACAGGCGCAGCTTGGTCATCAGGTCGCACTTCGCGGTCGGCTCAAGCCGCGACAGAATCGCGAACATCGAGGCCAATTCGAGCGTGTGCGGCGCTACGTGGGCGCGGAAGTCGGAGTTGCGGATGATCTTCTGGTAGATCTTCACCTCTTCCGACAGGCGCAGATTATAGGGCACCTTGACCACGACGATTCGGTCGAGGATCGCTTCATTGGTGTGATCGGCCTTGAACTTCTGCCATTCGGCCTCGTTGGAGTGGGCGACGATCGTCGTATCGACATAGACCATCCCGTGCCGTCCTGGCGCCGGGATGACTTTTTCCTGCGTGGCGGTGATCATCGCGTGCAGGTACTCGGTCTCGTTCTTGAAAACTTCGATAAACTCCACGATACCGCGGTTGCCGACGTTGAGCGCGCCGTTTAGTTCGAGCACTCGCGGGTCGCCCTCGGAATACTGGTCGAGCTTCGAGATATCCTCGCTGCCGATCAGGACGGAAGTGTCCTGATTGTTGGGATCGACCGGCGGGACGACGCCGACGCCGACGCGATTGCGCTTCGAGAAATTCTTGGTCTCAATCGGAAATTCCTCGTAGCGCTGATTGAACTCGACCTTGAGCCGGTAGCGGCAGACCGGGCACAGGTCGCCTTCGATATGGACGCCGAGCATCTTTTCGAACTCGCGTCGAAGATGGCGCGGGATCAGATGCAGCGGCTCCTCGTGCATCGGGCATCCTTCGATACAGTAGATGATTCCGGTCTGTTCGAGACCGCGCTGGATTCGCTCGACCAGCGAGGATTTGCCCGATCCAACCGGCCCCATCAGGTAGAGGACTTGCCGCGACTCCTCGCCCTTGAGCGAGGCGGAATGGAAGTAGCGGACGATTTGCGAGATGGTGCGTTCGATTCCGAAAAACTCGTCCGAGAAAAATCCGAATACTTTTATCGGCTCGTCTTTGTAAAGACGCTTGGTGCGCGGGTCGTCGCTCTCCTGGATGCTTTTGGCGCCGGAGGACATGATCATGTCGTAGATGCGCGCGTGGGACAGCTTGGTGATTGTGGGATCGGCCTTTACCAGTTCAAGGTAGGCGAGCAGGTTGCCGCTCCACTTTTCCGCTTCGCGCGCGGCGCGGTCCTGCTTGATTACGCGTTCGAAGTGATTGTTTTCAGCCATCGGCCAGCTCCTCGGGTTACGGACGTTTGGAAGAAGAGTGACAGGCGGCGGTCAAAGAGCGTGCTGTGCTATTTTTCAAGCTCAGCATGATCGAGAGTATAACGGACCCCGCGGGCTGCAACAAGTAAGGGGGTCGCCGCCGTCTATCTGCCTGTGTTTTACCGCGTTCGGGAGCCGCCGAAACGCAGAATCGATGCAAAGAATAGAGGGGCGGGCGATGCGCCCGCGGCTCTCCTGACCGCCAGGGCGAAAAGCGATGCCGTGCTCAATCTTGCTCCGGAACGGGGATCGTTTCTGCGAGGGCGATTCGGCCCCGGTCGATTGTTACGCGGGCGGCGAAGACCTGGTCGTCGTGCGCGAAGGAGATCCAGCTTCGCTCGGTGATCGCGCGGCCCAGATGAAGCGTCTTTTGCTCCATCGTGGTGAGCGCGTCGAGATCGTAGGCCTGGTTCCACGGGCCGCGCAGATGCGAGCGCGTGGGTACGATATCGGCCAGATGCGCGAACGATGCGCCGGCGTCGGCGACAGCGCATACCTGATGGTCGCGCGTATGGCCGCCGGTGGGGATGGCGGTTACGCCGGGAACGATTTCGACCGGACCGTCGATCGCCTCGATACGGTCGCGATTGGGCGCGAGAATTTCCTCAGCGTGTCGATAGGCGGCGCGCAGCCGTTCGTTGCGCGGGTCGCGGGCGATTTCGAGCTCGCCCTTTTGAACGAAAATCCGTGCGCGGGGAAACGCCGCCTCTAATTTGCCCGAGTCGCGCCGACGCACGAGTCCACCGGCGTGATCGAAATGCAGATGCGACAGGAGGACGGCGGTGATATCGCCGAGTTCCATCCCGAGCGCGCGCAGATGGCCGGGGAGCCATCCGTCGCCGTGATCGAAGATTTTGCGCTCGACGTCGCTCAGGCGGTTGCCGATACCGCAATCGACAAGAATCGCGTCGCTTGCGCGCATTATCAGCGGGCAAGTGAGGTTGAGGCGGATGCGATTTTGCTCGTCGGGCGGATGCTCGCGTTTCCAGAGTTCGCGCGGGACGACGCCGAACATGCATCCGCCGTCATTGCGCCACAGCCCGTCGGTCAGAAACGCGATCCTGAACGAGCCGATCTGGATTTTGGGAGGGATGCTCAATTGGCCACCTTCCTGAATTCGTCGATATGCATCGCCTCGCACCACGGCTGTCCGTCAAGGTCGCCGAGTTCGCGATCTTCGCAATGCATCAGGTCGCCGCTGACCTGGCAGGTGAGTTCGTGCGTTTCCAGAATTCCCTCGCGGCTCGAAAACAAGAATGGGATCACGCTGGCGCTGTCGGAGTGATGCAGCAGAAAGCGCATCTTCATCGAATCCACGCCGTCGGTCGAGAGCAGTTCGACGCGCGACCATTCGTCGCTCTGACGGCCATATAAGCCGGTCTTCAGGCGCAGCGATGAAAAGGTCGGTTCGTAAGCGCCGCTTGGCGTGCGTTGATAGCAGAATCGCCCCGAGTCGTGGGTGTAAACGCATCCGGCCCGTGCGCCCGGCAATAGATGCACAGGGCCGTCCTGATGATCGCTGACGAGCTGCCAGCATCCCCGGAACACGCTTGGCAATTGAATGACGGCGCCCGGGCGCGGGACTGGAATCGTGGTCGAGGCGAGTTTCGGATCGACTTGAATTCGATTGTCGAGAGCGAGTCCCGGTCTGCCGAGAAAATCGCGGACTCTGCGCGCGGCGTCCTGCTTGCCGAAATCGGTCGCGACCTTTCCCGCCAGCATCAGGAAGGCCGGTGCTCCGGTCGAATCGCTGAAGACTCGGGCGGTGACGAAGGGCAGATGATGCGATTTGAGAAAGTCCGTCGCGGCGCGCGAGCGGACCGCGTCGAACATCGATTCGGTGGGCAGGTTGAGCGCGTTCGAGGAGGGCGGCTTTTGCTGAGGGAGGTGAAGCTCGTTTTCCGGCGCGGGCGTGGGAGGAAGTGGCTGCTGTGCAGGCGGCGGTGCCACTGCGGGCGCCATCGACGATGCCGCACCTCCGGCAGCGGACATCGGATTGGCCGCTAACGCTCCCGGATTGGCCGCTGGCGCCTCCGGATTTGGGGCTTCCGCACCGGGACTACCCGGCTGCGAATTTGGATTTGAAAGCGACGCGGCGGGCGCGCCGCCCGGCAGGGCAGCCATCGGCGACGAGGAGGCGAGTTTGAGCCGCGAATGTATCCGCAGGAAGAGCATCGCGCCGCCGGCACCGAGCACGAAGAGCGCGATCAGGATGATCGCGGCGCGGATCGGACCGCGCCATCGGGATTTGGCGGGGTTGGCTTTCACGTCACGATCCCATCAGCCACATTCCGCACAGCAGCGCCAGGGCCCCCATCGCGGCGATCGCGCCGTGCCATTTTACGGACCGCGCGGTCGCTGCGGGAATCGCGGCGGCGCGATCGCCGGAGGCTTCGGCGCGGAGTTCGGCGCCAAATCGAATCGCGCGGCCCAGCATTATCGACATCGCGAGAAACAGCATCACCTTGACCATCAGTATCAGGCCGAACTGCCGCGAGAAATTGAAATTGCGCGCGAGGCCCGCGAGCGTAAGGTTGATTGCGCCGGTCGCGCCGACGATCACGGCGGCAAAGAGGTTGAAGGCGTCGATTTTGGGTGCGGCGCGAATCGCGAAATTCACCTGCTCTTCGCTGCCTGCCGCAAGCGCGATTCCGGCGATCACAAAGCATGCGCATGCCGTGACCCAAGCGCCGCCCGCGAGTGCGTGAATCCAGAGAATCGTGCTGCGCAGTTCCATCGCGGGCCGGTCGTTTCGCACCTGATTGTAGCGCGCGGTGCGCGTTCGCTGAAACCGTCTTTTGCGCGGCGGCTTGGCGCAGAGCGGTGCTTTGGGCTAACAACCATCGCAGGAGCCTGGCAGGCGGACAAGCCGGGTCCGGGAGAAGCGCGATGCTGAATCCATATATCGAGGCGACCGAGTTGCGCGAGATGATTCTAAAGCGCGAAGTCAAGCTGCGCGAGGTCGCGGAATTTTTTGTCGCGCGCGCCGAGAAGCTGAACGGAAAACTCGGCGCCTTTATGACTTTGACGCCGGAGCGGGCGTTTGCCGACGCCGAGCGTCTGGAGAAGATTCCCGACTCGGAGCGGCGGCGATATCTGATGTTCGGGGTTCCGTATTCGATCAAGGATCTCAACTGGACCAAAGATATCCGGACCACGATGGGCTCGAAGAATTTCGAGCACTTCATGGCGCCGGCCGATGACGAAGTCGTGGTGCGGATGCGCAGTCACGGCGGAATTCTGGTCGGCAAAACCGCCACGCCGGAACTGGGTGCGCGTCCGACCACCGAGGGAGGGTTGTGCCCGCCCGCGCGCAATCCGTGGAACCTCGAGCGCACGGCGGGCGGTTCGAGCGGCGGAGCGGGAAGCGCGCTTGCGGCGGGACTCGGTGCGCTTGCCCAAGGCAGCGACGGGGGCGGCTCGATTCGCATCCCGGCGGCATGCTGCGGCGTGGTCGGACTCAAGCCCGCGCGCGGGCGGGTTACGGCGGCGCCGGTGGCGGGAGAGGCGTGGGCCGGTTTTGCCACGACGGGACCGATGGCGCGCACGGTGCGCGACGTTGCGGCGTTCATGGACGTGATGGCGGGGCACGTCGAGGGCGATCCGTACTGGGCGCCCGATCCGGTCTGCTCGTTTCGGGCGGCGGTCGAAATCGCGCCGCGCAATTTGAAAATTGCGCTATTGCCGCGCAGCGCGATTACGCGCGGCGACCCTGAATCGGAGGCTGCGACCGAAGCGGCGGGTAAAGTTTTCGAGGCGATGGGGCACCATGTCGAGCCGGTGAAGGTCGATCCGGGCGCGATGCTGCGCGACGTGTGCATGAAGTTAATCGCCGCGGGAGTTGGATCGGTGCCGGTGCCGAAGCCTGAACTGATGGATCCGGTGGTGCGCGAGTTATGGGAAGCGGGGAGAAAAATCAGCGCGAGTGAGTATATCCTGACGGTCACGCAGATGCATAACACCGCGCGCCAGGTGGTGCAGGCGCTCGGCGCTTACGACGCGATTATTTCTCCAACGCTGGCGCGGCCGGCGGTCAAGCTCGGCACGCTGCCGTCGCGGCCGGAGCGATACCTCGAAGAGCTGCCGGAATGGATACCATATACATTTCCTTTCAACGCGACAGGGCAGCCGGGATTTTCATTGCCCAACGGGCACAACCAGGCGGGACTGCCAATCGGATTGCAGATTGTGGGGCGGCAGGCCGATGAAGTTACCATCATCGGCCTGGCGCGCCAATTCGAGCAAGCGCGTCCGTGGAAGGACAAGCATCCGCCGCTCGAGTGAGTATCAACTCAGGGTTGGCGGCGTCCATATAGTCATATAGCGGAGATGATAATGCTCAATCCATATATCGAAGCGTGGGAACTGCGCGAGTTGGTGCGCAAGAAAGAGGTTCGGCCGCGCGAAGTCGCGGAATTCTTTCTTGGCCGGATTGAAGCGCTCAATCCGAAGCTCGGTGCGTTCATGACGGTCACTGCCGAGCGCGCGCTCGCCGACGCCGCAAAGCTCGAGAAGGCATCGGCGCAGGAAGCGGCGAACCTGCCGATGTTCGGCG
>JAJZAG010000130.1 GCA_021799555.1 Deltaproteobacteria bacterium
ACCGAGCGCTCGACCTGGGCGCGGGATGCGGCGTCGTAGCGATCGCGCTCGCGAGCCTGCGCGGCGCGAAGCAGGTCGTCGCGCTCGAGATTCAGCCCGCGATGGCGGCGCTCGCGGAACGCAACGCTGCACTCAACGGGGTCGGAAACCTGCGCGTGATTCGCGCCGACCTGCGCGTCCGGCCAATCGCCGGCCTCGCACCCGCCAGCTTTGATCTGGTCGTCGCGAATCCTCCGTTTCACGCGGTTGGCGCGGGACGCTCAAGCCCCGATGTTTCGCGCCGTCTCGCGCGCGGCGAAAGCACCGCATCGATCGCGGACTTTGTCCGCGCCGCGCGCCGCTACGCTCGCAACGGCGCTCGCGCCGCTTTCGTGTTCGCCGCGTCGCGCTCGGCCGAGCTCGTCGACGCGATGCGCTCGAACGGCCTCGAGCCCAAGCGCATCCGTTTCGTTCATCCGCGCGCCGAACTTCCGGCCTCGGTAATTCTGGTCGAGGCGCGTGCCGGAGCGGGAACCGAGGTGATCGTCGAGCCTCCGCTTATGCTTCGCGATCGCACCGGCGGCTATACTGACGAGGCGCGCGATCTCCTCGTGATTTCCTGACCTCATTTGCGCCGGCGGTATAAAGCTGGCCGCAGCCGGCCGCGCCGCGAAACCGCCGCGCTATGGCTGCCGCAGAAATTCTATCGTCAATTTCGCGACGGTCTCCGGATGCTCCATCGGCAGGAAGTGGCCGGCGTCGGGAATCTTCACCACACGGCCCTGCTGCAGGGCTGCGGCGATCTTGTCCGCCAACACTACGCCCAGCGAATCGCTGCGCGCGCCAAACAGCACCAGCATCGGGCGCGGCGCGCGGAGAATTCTGCCGAGTCCGTCGAAGTCGCGCGAAGTGCGGTAGATCTGCGCCTCAATTTCCGGCGCGCACTTGAGTTCGCGCTTGCCGTGAGGCGTCACACGGGTGCCGAATTCGCAGTAGTCGCGCAGGATCTCGCGCCGCCAGGTGTCGTAAGGCGGCTTGCTCTCGAAGCTTGCGTACATCGCATCAACGCTTTCGAATACGCGGCGGCGCTTGAGCGTCCGCTCGACAAACGGATTGCGCCACGCCAGCTCCGGCGCGCTCGGCGACTCGAACACCACCGGCTCGGCGAGCACCGCGCGCGCAATCAACTCGGGCCGCTCGAAGGCAAGCGCCCCGATCGCGGTGGCGCCTGACGAATGACCAAACGCGCGAACCGCTCTCCAGCCCATCGCCTCGATGAACCCGGCGAGGTCGTTCATCGTTTGCGTCCAGTTGTGGTCTTCAAGCTTCGGCGCCGCGTTGCTGTCGCCGTGACCGCGCTGATCGAGCGTGAAGACCCGGCCGATCGCGCTAAACGCCTCGGCGAACGGTCGATACATCCGTCCGAAAAATCCGGTCGCGTGGAGAATGACGATCGGGTCGCCGCCGCCGCCCCAATCAAGATAGTGGAGCCGGACGCCGTTGATTTCGAGATAACCGTCGCGCGGATTGTCCATAACGCGCGCGATCATATTCGACCCCGGCACAGGATGAAAACGCGATCGGCCCGCCTCTAGCCTGGCACCGTCGATTCGGTGCGCGCCGTGGCCTCGTTGCCGGACGGCAAGGGCGCCGCCAGCAAATCCGCGAGTGTCATCGATTCGAGCACGCTCATCTGCGCGCCCGTGATCCTGCGCATCAGTGCCGCCACACGTGGGTCGGCTTGCCGCGCGTTGTCGTCGGCGATTACGGCACCCAATGCGTCAGCCAGTTTGAGGGAGTTTGGCGCACGCACCAAGTGTAACTCGCCGCCGCCCTTCGCGCCTTTTTCGACCGCGGCCTCGACGACAATGCCGGCCGACGCGAGCTTTTCGATGATCGGCTCGAGGACCACCGGCGGGATTCCCAGTTGATGTGCCAGGTCCTGCGCCTGCGGAGCCGGTCCCTGCCGGGTCTGTTGTTCAGCGAGCCGCACGAGCACGTGCAGCGCGGCGGCGCACGGGAAATCCGGCGATTCGGGATGCATCGGCGCATAATCGATTCCGCGCTGCGCCGCCGCGGTGATTTCCGCGCCGAACAGGATTATTGACCACGCGACGTAGATCCAAACTAAAAAGATCGGAACGGTTGCGAGCGCGCCGTATATCGCCTTGTAATTCGCGGCGCCGACCTGGAAGCGGATGTATCCCCATTGCGCGAACTGAAAAAGAATCGCGGCGACCAGCGATCCGGCGAGCGCCGGACCCGCCTTGACCTTCGTGTACGGAAAAAACGTGTAGAGGAAATAGAACGCTCCCCACACGAACATGTAAGGCGCAAGCCTGCCCAGCATCGGCGGCGCCGACACCCGCACCGACAGCATCGCCGTCACTGCCAGCGCCGCCGCGACCATCAACGGCACCGTGAACAGCACGCTCAGGTAGTCCGAGAACTTGCGCAAATAGCCGCGGCTCTTTGCGACCCGAAAAATCGCGTTGAACGCCTGCTCGATGGTTCCCAACGTCGAGATGACCGTGAAGATCAGGAACGCCGCGCCTGCCGTGCCGAGCGCTGCGGCGTTGACGTTCTGCACATACGCCATTAACTGGTCGCCGGTGCCACGCGAACCGAGCGCAAGGTACTTGTCGATCAGCGGCCGCATCTCGTTGGCCGCGCCCAAACCTTTCAACACGGAAAACGCAAGCGCGAGGATCGGTACGATCGATAACGCGATCGTGTAGGTCAGCGCCGCCGCGCGCAGCATATCGTTGTTTGCGATGAAGCTCTCGACCGCCGCATTGATGAGCCGCCATCCGCCGAGCGCGGCCGTTCGCGGCTCCGCCCGCGATCGCACCGCCTGGACCGCATTCGCGAACCAGCGCTCCGGGCGCGGACTCACGCGAGGACCGCTTGTGATGAACGAAGTCGTGGGCGCACGCCCGGATTGTCGCGGCGCGCGCGCCGTTCAGTCAAGCACAACGCGTTTTTCATCCGGCGCGGCGATATGCAAGCTTTAAGCGGCGGGCCCGGATCGCACCTACGCTTCGGGCGAAATGCGGAGGAGTATTTTTAATGCTGACAATCGGACTTACCGGTGGAATCGGATCGGGCAAAAGCACGGTCGCAAGAATGCTCGCCGAGATGGGCGCACCGAGCCTTGACGCCGACAAGGTCGGACATTCGATCTATGCGCCCGGCGGACCGGCTTACGACGACGTGGTGGCCGCCTTCGGACGCTCAATCCTTGCTCCCGACGCCACCGTGGATCGGAAAAAGCTCGGGCCGATCGTGTTCGGCGATCCCGCGATGCTGAAGAAGCTCAACTCGATCGTGCATCCGAAGATGCTCGCCGAGATGCGCGCGATGGTCGGCGCGATGCGCGCGCGCGGCGAGACCAGACCGATCGTGATCGAAGCGGCCATCTTGATCGAGGCCAACTGGATGCCGATGTGCGACGAGATTTGGGTTGTTACCGCCTCGCGCGAGCGCGTGCTCGAACGCGTCGAACGCGACCGCGGGATGGCGCGCGAACAAATCGAGGCGCGAATCCGCGCCCAACTCTCCGACGCCGAACGAATCCGCTACGCAACTTTGATAATCAAAAACGACGGCACGACCGACGAACTGCGCGCCGAAGTCGAGCGCGTATGGCGCGCCGCCCTCGCCCGCAACGGCTAGCGCGTCAGCGCCCCGACCGTTGCCATCACCGCGATCTCCGCCACAGCGCTCGCGCCGCCGAGCGTGTAACCGGCCACGCCGCCGAGGCGGCGGCTGAACACAAGCCGCATCAGCAGGATGACGATCGCGAAAACGATCACGACGATTAGTCCGACGTTCCGGTACAGGATCGTGGTCAGGCCGAGCGCGATTATGCTCGAGGCCGCGAACTCTCGAAACGTGACGCCGATTTCGTAAGGCAACCCAAGACCCCATCGCTCGAGCGGCTTGAGTCCGTAAGCGGCCGGAACGATCGCGAACCGTCCGAGCATCTGCGCCATTACGAGCGCGCTTGCGCGTCCGGCGGGCGAAGCGATTCGCGCGAGGATTACGGCTTCCAGAGCGAACGCGCCGAGCGCCGCCGCGGCTCCGACCGGTCCGATCCCCGAGATGCCGGTTGCGCCGACTCGCGCGCCGCGGCGAATCGCCTCGGTAGTGTCTGCGATGCCGCGCATCGGCAGTCCGAGCATCAGCGCGAACGCGACCAGCAGCACCGCAATTGACCGCATGCCCAGCGGCATCACCGGCGCCATCGCGCCATCGAGTCCCGCGAGGATGACGCCGACAGCCAGTCCGATCAGCGGCGCCATCGCGAGCGCGCGCATCCTGTCTTGAGCGCTGCCGCGCGCGTCATCTTTGAGAAGTGGCCACAGGGTCAGCGCCGCCGCGCACAAAATGACTTCGCGCAGGAGCGCGCGCGGCGACACGTCGATTTCCTGGTCCTCGTCGCTCATTCGGAAGCTGGCGCGCGCGATACTTTCTTTGGTGCGGGCGCGCGGCGCTCGCTCAACGCTTTTCGAACTGCTTTTTGCCGAACAGATTGTTCCACGATTCCTGATCGTGAGGCTGCTGCCGCTCTTGCGCCTGCGCGCGCATCCGCTCGACCACGTCCGCCATCACCGCGAATCCGCGCTGGGTCGCGGGCCGACTTCTAATCGCGTCGTACCAGCGCTTCAGGTTCGAATATTCGTCGAGGTTTTGCCCCTGCATAGTGTGTGGTACGAGCCACGGATAGACGGCCATGTCGGCGATCGAGTAATCGCCGGCGAGGTACTCGCCCTCGGCTAGGCGCCGATCGATCACGTTGTAAATGCGCGACGCTTCGTTGGTATAGCGATCGATCGCGTACTGGAGTTTTTCGGGCGCGTAGCGGCGGAAGTGATGCGCCTGCCCGAGCATCGGGCCGACCGTGCCCATCTGGAACATCAGCCACTCGATCACGTTGTATCTGCCGCGCGGTTCGGCGGGCATAAACCGGCCGTGCTTTTCGGCCAGATAGATCAGAATCGCGCCGGATTCGAAAATCGAAATCGGCTTGCCGCCGGGGCCGTCGGAATCGGTCATCGCGGGCATTTTGTTGTTGGGGCTGATCTTGAGAAATTCCGGCCTGAACTGATCGCCTTTGCCGATATTGACCGGCACGACTTTGTACTCGAGACCGAGTTCCTCGAGCATCATGGTGATCTTGTAGCCGTTGGGCGTGGGCCAGAAATAAAGGTCGATCATGCGAAAGATCCTCCGCGAAGTAAGCGAATCGGCAGTTTCGTAATGCAACTTTGCGCGCGCCGCGCCGCGAACGCAACCGCCGCGCGGCGCCGCTCTAGGCCGGCTCCGCGGTGGCGTCGCCCTTGCGGACGCCCATCAGGTAGGCCTCGATGAACGGATCGATTGCGCCGTCGAGGACCGCGTCGGTGTTGCCGATCTCAACGCCGGTGCGATGGTCTTTGACGATCCGGTAGGGCTGCAGCACGTAGGAACGGATTTGGCTGCCCCAAGCGATATCTTTTTTGTCCTTGCTGAATTTCTCGAGTTCCTCGCGCTTCTTGCGCTCTTCGAGCTCGAACAGCCGCGCGCGCAAAATCTTCATCGCCATCGCGCGGTTCTTGTGCTGCGAGCGCTCGTTCTGGCAGGTCACTACGATACCGCTCGGAATATGCGTCATCCGCACCGCCGAGTCGGTCTTGTTGACGTGCTGACCGCCCGCGCCCGAGGCGCGATAGGTATCGATGCGGAGATCGGCGGGATTGATCGTCACCTCGATCTTGTCGTCGATCGCGGGAAACACGAACACCGACGCGAACGAGGTATGCCGCCGCGCGTTGGCGTCGTAAGGCGAGATTCGCACCAGGCGATGAATCCCCGCCTCGGCGCGCAGGTAACCGTACGCGAATTCGCCTTCGACTTCGAACGTGGCGCTCTTGATTCCCGCGCCTTCGCCGGGCTGCAGGTCGGCGATTTCAGTCTTGAAACCGCGCCGCTCGGCCCATCGCAGATACATGCGCAGGAGCATCTCGGCCCAATTCTGCGCCTCCATCCCGCCAGCGCCCGGATGAATCGATACGATCGCGCCGAGGCGATCGAACTCGCCGCCGAGCATTACCTCGAACTCGCGCTGGCGAAGTTCTTCGCGCGCGGAGTCAAGCGCGGCCGCCGCCTCGCGCGCAGCCTCGCTGTCTTCCTTGCCGTCCTTGCCGCTTTCGGCGGGGGCTTCTTCGGCCGCTATCTCAAGGAAAAGGCGCGCTTCCTCGAGGCGCTTGGTCAGACGCTCAAACGCCGCGAGGCGCTCGCGAATCTGATCCTGCTCGCGCAATGCGGCCTGCGCGAGTTCGGGACGATCCCAGAAATCTGGTCTGCTGGATTGTTCTAGTAGCTGCTTCTGGCGTGCGGTCAACCCCGGAAGGTCAAAGACGCCTCCCGAGCTTTTCGGCGCGACCCTCAAAGTCGGCGAGCTCTTGTCGCATGTCGCTGATCATGACTTACCTCACGCGGGAGCGGATGCTCTCGCGACTCGCGTATTGTGCCACAGAAACCCGCGCGAATTAATGGGCCGCCCGGGAGCGTCCGTTTTGGGTTGCCAATTGCTCGGCGAGCGCTTCCAGCGGCTTCAGCTTGCGCGGGAAGCGCCATGCCGCAAGTAGCGCGATCACGGTCAGGACGAAGCAGGTTTCGGCGAATACATCGCCTGCGAGCGTGTAAAAGGTGCGCACCGGGCGCCATGCGACGACGCCAATTTCGGTGCCGCGCTTGAACAGGGGGGTACTTTCGGTGATCTCACCGCTAGGTTTAATCACGGCCGTGATCCCGGTATTCGCCGCGCGGATCATCGGCGCCTTGGTTTCCGCCGAGCGCATCGCGGCCATCGCGAGCGTCTGGTACGGCGCCGAGCTTTTGCCGTACCACGCGTCGTTGGTGATATTGACCAGCACCTCCGCGCCGGCTTTGACCTCGCGCCGCGTTAGATCGGGAAAGATACTCTCGTAGCAAATCAATATGCCGAGCTTGGCGCCGTCGAGCGGGAAGAGCGTCTGCCCGGTTCCGGCGAACATGTCGCCCATGCCGGGCACCACGCGATTAACGATAAATCCGAGCACGGCGCGAAACGGCACGTACTCGCCGAATGGCACGAGCTGCATCTTGTCGTAATGCGCGACCACGTCGCCCTTGGCCGAGACCAGGTAGGCGCGATTATAAAATCCCAGGCGGCCGTCACGCACGCTAAGCGCTGGAGCGCCGAACAGAATCGGCACGCCGGTCGAGCGCGCCAATGCGAGCAGCGCGTTACGATATGCGGCGTCAGAGGCGAACTCGGCGGGATAGCGATCGTCGGGCTGAAAGTAAAACGCGGCGGCCGCTTCGGGCCATACGATCAGGTCGGCGCCGCGTTTGGCGATCGCGGTGGTTTCGTCCTGGTAGATCTTGAAGCTTTGCGGCAGAAAGTTTGGATCCCATTTGAGCGATTGTGGAATATCGGCTTGGACCATCGCGGCCCTTATCGTTCCCGCCGGCTTTTCGCCGCGCAGATCGGCGAGCCGCCAGGCGCCGAAACCCAGGATCGCGATCATCAGACCGGTCAGCGTCGCGAGGCTTAACGCCTGCGTACGCGATGCCCCGCGGCGGAATATCACCACATAGACGACCGCGTTGAAGAACACGATCAGCGCCGAGATTCCATACACGCCCGTGAATTCGGCAAACTGGATGAGTTCGAGATGCTGATAGGCAGTGTAGCCGAGCAGGTTCCACGGAAAGCCGATCGGAAAGTAGGTGCGCAGCCATTCCACGGCGGCCCACGCGATTGGCATTGTGATGACGATCGATATCCGCAGGCGGCGCGCCGCCGCCGCGCCGATCCAGACCGCGAATCCGCTGAAGATCGCCATCACCGCCGCCAGCAGCAGCATTGGCAAGATCGCGAGCTCAAACCGCACGCCCGCGAAGTCATGCAGCGGCACAACGATCCAGTACATCGAGGTCGCAAAGCTCGCGAAGCCCGCCAGGAAGGCCCAGCCGAAGACGCGGCCGAGCGGCTCCCCCTCGATCGCATAAAACAGCGGCACGAAGGCGACCCACGCGAGCGCGCTGAAATCGAATTTTGGGAATGCCATGCCGAGCGCGAGGCCGCTGGCGGCGCACAGGGCGAATCGGTTGATGAAGCTCGAGGACATCATGCGGCAAACAGTTCGTTCAGCGGGATTACGCCGGCGCATGGCGGGCGTCCGCCG
The DNA here is from genome assembly GCA_021799555.1 of Deltaproteobacteria bacterium. Classification (GTDB taxonomy): domain Bacteria; phylum Desulfobacterota; class Binatia; order Binatales; family Binataceae; genus JBARDN01. Next base: position 8,196 of record JAJZAG010000130.1, read on the forward strand.
AAGTGGTCGTAGATCGTATCCACCTCGCGCCACGATTCAACCAGCGCGACCGACGTGCGCGGCTCGAGCGCGAGGTCGCCGGGCGCGCGCCACTCGCGCTCGTGCGTCCAGTCGACGGCGGGGGCGCTATCGAGGTCGATACTGACGATCCGCCAATGCTCGCGGGCCGCGATAATGGTCCGCGCTTCGCGCCACGGCAAGTAGATAACCGGGCGTGCGCCATGCGCGAAAGCATAGCGCCGCTCGATCGCGATTCCGCACGGCTCATAGCGGCGCCGGTTCTTGCGCACCAGGATCGCGCGGAGCTCGGACAGCGGCGCGTCGAACAGACACACGGCCGACGCGCCGCCGCGCACCATCCGGCGGCCGCCGCGGATCGTTCCGGCTTCGAGGATGGAAACAAGATTCTCGAGCGCCGAAGCTGACTTCGAGCGCCGCGTGAAATGCGTCAGCATCGCCGCGCCGGCCAATGCGCGCGCGTCGCGGCTCATCGTGCGGCTCCGCGCGCGCGCGATTTCGCGAACATCGCGGCGAGCTCGCGCTCGCGCGCGCGCATCAGCAGCGCGTCGGATCGCGAGCGCTCATGGTCGTAGCCGACTAGATGCAGGACCCCGTGAATCAGCAGCGCGCGAATTCGCGCGCGCAAAGCGACGCGCAATTCACGCGCCTGCGCCGCCGCGGTGTCAATCGAGATCACGACGTCGCCGAGGATCGTGGCGTCGTCGTTTTTGATCGCGGCGGGATCGGGCGGCGGCGCGCCGCGCTCTTCGAGTTGCGAGAATGCCAGCACGTCGGTCGCGCGATCCTTGCCGCGAAAAGTGCGGTTGAGCCGGCGAATCCCGGCGTCATCGACGATCGCGACCGACAGCTCGCATCGCGCATAACCGAGCGCGCGCAGGATGCGCGCCGCGTCGGCGCGTATCGCGCGCGAACCGGCCCGCGCGCGGCCTGTGTCGGCTCGAAAGGCGACAGCCACCCGGCGCTACACCCGCGGATTCTCGTCGTCGCCCGGGCGCGGCGGCGCGCTGTCGGCGTTGAAGGACTCGTAGGCTAAAATCACGGCGGAAACCAGGCGATGGCGCACCACGTCGCGGTCGGTGAAGTGGACGAACTTGATTCCCTCGGTATGCGCGAGCACGGTGCGCGCTTCCTTGAGACCCGACAACTTGCCGCTCGGCAGATCGATCTGCGTGATATCGCCGGTGATTACCGCCTTCGAGTTGTAGCCGAGCCGCGTCAGAAACATCTTCATCTGTTCGGAGGTCGTGTTC
>JAJZAG010000131.1 GCA_021799555.1 Deltaproteobacteria bacterium
CAACTTCGGGGTCGGTATAGGTGCACCACGGGATCGTGAGCGCGCTTACGCGCTGGCGTCCGTGGAATAGCGCGTTGCGCAGCAGGATTCGCGCGTGCGCATCGGATAAGTGGGTGAACTTGAGGGTCGAGGCGCAATCACCGGCCGCGTAAATTCGCGGGTTGCCGGTGCGCAGATAATCATCGACGTAAATTCCATTGATGCGATCATATTCGACCCCGGCGGCTTCGAGTCCGAGGTCCGCGACCGCAGGCACGCGGCCCGTGCCGGCGACGATTTCATCGACGGCGATCTCAGATTGTAGGTCATCGCTTTCGATACGCAAAATTTTTTCGGCACCACGCTCTTCGACATGCAGGATTTTGCAATTATCCGCAATTGCGACGCCGTCCCGCCTGAGCGCTTCTTCGACCGCGATTGCGGCATCCCGATCTTCTCTAACCAATACGTGCGGCGCCGCTTCGAGCAGCGTGACTCCCGCGCCGAGCCTGCTGAACGCCTGCGCGAGTTCGCATCCGATCGGGCCACCGCCGATAATCGCGATTCGCGCGGGCAACTCAGTCATCGAGAAGACGGTCTCATTGGTCAGAAATCCGGTTTCTAAGAGGCCGGGAATTGGCGGCGTCGCCGCACGGGCGCCGGTGGCGATCGCCGCGCGGCGGAAGGTAAGCCGCTTACCGTTTACTTCAACCGCGTCAGTTGCGACGAAACGCGCCGCGCCAAAGTACACGTCGACGCCAAGATTGCGCAGGCGCGATGCCGAATCATTGCGCGCGATGGAGGCGCGCAACTGACGCATCCGCGCTGCCGCAGCCGCAAAATTCACACGCGCGCCAACCGGCACTTCGATTCCAAATCGGCCCGCGGCGCGCAGGGACGCGTTTGCGCGTGCCGTCGCGACGATCGCCTTGGACGGGACGCATCCGAAGTTAAGACAATCACCACCCATCAGGTCGCGCTCGATGATCGCAACCTTTGCGCCCAATCCCGCAGCTCCCACGGCCGAGACAAGTCCCGCCGTCCCAGCACCCACGACAACCAGATTGTAGCGGCCGACAGGTTCAGGATTTGTCCATTCCGGCGGGTGCACCTGTTCGAGGAGCGCAAGATTGTGCTCGTCGAGCGGAGCGACTCCGAGCGTCTGCGAAGCCATCGGTGACTTCCTCCCTCAGGTTCGCGCTTTGAGGGCGCGTGAGGCGATACGTGTGGCATAGACTGCCACCGCTATAGTAGCCACGAGTCCCAATACATCGAGAATCCACTGCATTTGCGGGCGCGGATGATTTCCCGCCGCGGCGCGGGCCAGGTCGCCGCTGAGCGACCCGATGTAGACGTACATCACGGTACCCGGGATCATCCCCGCCCAGGATGCGATAAGGTACTCGGCGAATGAGACGCTCGTCAGCCCGAATGCATAGTTGAGCAAGTTGAACGGGAAAACCGGCGACAGACGCGTCAGCAAAACGATTTTCCAACCGTCAGTTGCGACGGCGACGTCGATCGACTTGAATGATGGATTAGCCTCGATCTTGCGCGCGACCATCGCGCGCGCGAAATATCGGCCGATGAGAAACGCACAGCTTGCCCCCGCCGTCGCGGCGATCGAGACGTAGATCGATCCCCACACGACTCCGAAGAGAACGCCGCCGCCAAGCGTTAGTATCGATCCAGGGATGAACAGCACGCAGGCTGCTACGTAAATCGCGACGAACGCAGCCGGCGCAGCAGGGCCAAACGTTCGAATTCGATCCAACAGCAGCGGTAGCCGAGCACCGAAGCGGCGCTCAAACACGCTCAGAAAAATCAGGACGACCGTTACGGCGACAATCCACGGCGACAGGCGGCGTCCACGCAGTATTGATTCTCGGCTCATCGCGGCGCGCTCGAGCCCGGCCCCGAGCGCATAGGAATGCATACAGAACGAGCGCGGGGAACGCGAACGACCGCGATCGACCCGGATGCCCGCGGCTATTGAATGAGCGTCGCGGTATGAAAAACGCGAGCCGAGTTCATCGATCCTTTGGTCGCTTTGAAGCTGCTCGAGCCGGTCGCGTTGTAGATTTCTGCCGTGTCCACGGCCACTCCGTTCTGATCCGCTCCGCCAGCGATAAGGACAGTGCCGTTCTTGAGCAGCGTAGCGGTGTGTCCCGCACGACTATCAGTCATCTTAGGGCCAACTTCAGTGAAAGTTCCGGTGCTCGAGTCATAGATTTCGGCGGTATTAAGAATCTGCGAAGTTCCGACCCCGCCGCATATGAAGACTCTGCCGCCCTTGAGGAGCGTCGCAGTGTGCTCGGCTCGCGCATATTTCATGGCGCCAACCGTTGCGGTGAAAGTGCGGGTCGAAGGATTGAAGATCTCCGCCGTGTTCAGCGGAACATCGTTGCTGCCGTAGCCACCCGCAATCAAAACATTGCCGTTGGGAAGAAGCGTGGCGCTGTGATTGGTGCGGCGATTGACCATGTTGCCCGGCGTGTAATTGAAGGTGCCTTTGCCGATATTGAAGAGTTCCGCAGTCTTGAGCACGTTGCCGTTTTGGTCGATTCCGCCCGCAATGAGCACCAAACCGCCCTTGATCTTGGTCGCCGTGGCGTACTCGCGATTTGTGCGCATCGGACTTGCCGTCGCGCTGAAGGTTCCCCCTTTCAAGTTCCTGAAGTTTTCGGCGATCCCGATTACATCTTCGTTGCCGTCAATTCCACCTGCAATCAGCACCTTGCCCGCTTTGGTCAGGGTCGCAGTTTGCCTGCTATGCGCCGACACCATGTTCTGATGAATTGGGGCGAATGAACGAGTTTTGACGGTGAACAGGTCGGCGGTTTGAAGTGCGCTGGTATTCGAGTTCTCGCCTCCGGTTATCAGAATCAAGTTGCCATTGATGCGCGTGCTGGTGTGACGCTCGCGTGCGTCAACCATATTGGTCGAAACGATCGTGAAGAGCTGGGTCGAGGGATCGTAGAGTTCCGCGGTATTCAACGTCTCGCCGGAGGCGTCTTCTCCCCCCGCGATTAGAACCTGGCTACCGATCGGGCTGCCTGCGGCGCCGGACACGCTTGCCGAGGAAAGGGTCGCCGCTGCCGCTAGAGCCACGATCGCCACCGTCACCGATATCCTTGTCAGCCACCCCATCATCGTATTCACGCCGGCATCCTCCATTCATATGCGGCGCCTTGCTACAAAGCGTCGAGTAATTGTTCAAAGAGGATAGCATAAAGGCGGCGCCGATCGTGGCCTCTCGGCGCCATTCGCGGTACCGTGCGCAAGCCGCACCGGACGCGTATAATCGATTCGCGGCCGGAGAATCCTACGATGGAATCGCACGGACATCACGGGCAGACGCGGGGCAATCTTCGCGTCGGAATCATTACGGCGAGCGACACGCGCACGGCCTCGAACGACAAGAGCGGCGCCTTGATCAGACAGCAGCTTGAAGCGGCCGGACATACCGTGGATTTCCATGCGATCGTGCCCGACGACCGCGAGCGGATTGCGGCGACTTTATCGGCGAGTTTGACGCAGCTCGACGCCGTCATCGTGACCGGTGGCACAGGAATCGCCCCGCGCGACTCGACGATCGAGGCGGTTGAACCGCTGCTCGAGAAGAAGCTCGAGGGATTCGGGGAGCTTTTCCGGATGCTGTCGTACCAGGAGATTGGCGCTGCGGCGATGTTATCGCGGGCGATCGCGGGGATTATCGGACGTAAATTTGTCGCTGCAATACCCGGATCGACCGCCGCGTGCCGACTCGCGATGGAAAAGCTGATCCTTCCCCAGATCGGACACATTGTCTATCTGCTTTCAGAGTGATGCGTGCAATGATTTGTTTCACAATCAAGTTTTTTGCCACGCTGCGCGAGCGCGCCGGACAACCGGAGCTGATTCGTGAATTTCCCGAGGGTACGTCGGTTGCCGAAATCTGGCGCGCGATGGTGCGCGAGTTTCCCGCTCTTGGCGGACATCGCGATTCAGTCGGCTTTGCGGTGAACCAGGAATACGTCGAGGCAAACTTCCAGCCGCGCGCCGGTGACGAGGTTGCATTTATCCCACCGGTCAGCGGCGGCTCTGGAGCCGGCGATGCGCCGTGGATCGGTCCGATCACGATTGGCAGCGCACCAATCGATGTCGCCGCTCTCGAAAGCGCCGTGGCAAGCCCTGCAGCGGGCGCGATCGTCACGTTTGCGGGCACTACCCGCCAGACCAATGCGGGCAGAACGGTGACGCGCCTGGAATACGAGGCTTACGAGCCGATGGCGCTTGGAGAGATGCGCAAGCTTGCGCGTGAGGCAGGGGTTCGGTGGCCGATCGTCCGAATCGCGATCGCACACCGAGTCGGCGTAATCGAGATAGGCGAGACCTCGGTTGCGATCGCGGTTGCTGCGGCCCATCGCGGCGAAGCTTTTGAGGCGTGCCGCTTCGCGATCGATCGCCTCAAGGAAGTGGTTCCGATCTGGAAAAAAGAGCACTTCGAAGGCGGCGAAATCTGGATCGGTTGCCAGACCTCGCATCCGTCCGAAATAAGCGGATCACGCTAAGGAACGGTCGCGCGTGCTTTCTACGCGAAGGGCCGGGAATCCGTGCGCCGCGGTGAGATCATTTTGGCATCGGTTTCCGCGATCATCTCATCACTCGCGCATCCAGAATTGCCTCAGCCATGCCGAGGTCGGCGGGAGTCGTAACCTTAAAGTTGGGCGCGAGGCTTTCAATCACTTCGACTCGCGCCCCGATTCGCTCGCTCAGGTCAGCATCGTCGGTTGCGTTGAAATTTTTGGCTACGGCTTGCGCGTGCGCCGCAATCAGAATTGAGCGCCGGAACGCTTGTGGCGTCTGCGCCTGCCATAGGCCAGCGCGCGGGATTGTCGCCGTAATTGCTCCGTCCGTAACTCGTTTGAGCGTATCTGCAACCGGTATCGCGGCAATCGCTCCGTCGCCGCGCTCGGCAGCGGCAAGGCATGCCGCAAACAGGTCCGGGCACGCCAAGGGGCGTGCCGCATCGTGCACGATGACAACTTCGCTTTCGGCGCTCGTGAGGGCAAGCGCAATTCGCACGGAATCCTGCCGCTCGGCTCCGCCCGGGGTGATCTTGATTGGCAAACTATCCGCACCAGCTTCGAGCGCACAAGCGCGCGCCGCTTTTTCCATCCCGGAGGGAACCGTCACAACAATCTCGATAATCCCCGCGACGCGCGCGACCGCCGCTAAGGAATAATGGAGCATCGGATAGCCGCGCAATGGCACGAAGGCCTTCGGCTCCGCCCGTCCGAGTCGCGACCCGCTACCGGCCGCCACAATTATCGCCGACGCTCGCATCGCCGATTGTTATACCCCGCCGTCGCGCGCGCTGCGACGCATGCCCGCATTATCGAAGATCGATCTCGGCGCACCGGTCGCGTCCGAGATCGATCTTCAGAATTTCGTGCAGCCGATCCGCTCGGCATGCGAGCAGGTTACCTCGCGCTCGCCAAAAAAAAAGAGGGCCGAATCGCTTCGGCCCTCGCTCATATAGTCTCGTCCGGTCCCGTGAATCAGTTGGCAAAAATCGTGCGCAGCTCTTCCATGATCTGTTCTTCTGGATGAGCCTTGGCGATCGAGAGTTCCTTGACGAGCAAACTTCGCGCCGTATCAAGCATCTTGCGCTCACCAAACGACAGTTCCTTATCGCTCTTCAGAACCAGCAGGTCGCGCAGGACCTTGGCGATCTCGAGGGGCGAGCCGGTCTTGATCTTTTCCGTGTACTCCCGGTAACGCCGGTTCCAAGTTTGGGTATCGACCTCCACCTTGCGCTGGCGGAGGATTCGATAAATCTTATCGACCATGTCCTTACCGATAACGCGCCTGAGACCCACCTGCTCGACGTTTTCGGTAGGAATCATGATGGTCATTTTTTCGGTGCCGAGGATGCGCAGCATGTAAAATCTACGTTCGGTACCCGAAATCACGCGCATTTGGATGTCGTCGATCACGGCGACGCCGTGGGCGGGGTAAACAACCTTCTCGCCTTTTTTGAAGGGCAGACTCATTTGGCTTTTGGCGCTGCGCGCGGGCGCGCGAACGGCGGTCTTGGATTTCAGCACGGTTGACGACGAGGAGTTCATCACCTTCTGATTTCGCCTGGGCAGCATACGCCATTATGCCACATTTGAACGAAGTTTGTAACCCCGCGAAATCCACAAGAAATCGTTATCGGCAATAATCAAACATTATTTGGAAATCGCCTACGCGCGGATCCTTAATCGAATCGCAGCTCCATCACGATTGCGTCCTCCCCAGGACCGTAATAATTCCGCCTCAAACGCCGTTCCTCAAATTTGTACTTCCTGTAAAGGCATCGCGCCGGCAGATTTGTGCGCCGAACCTCCAGCGTCACCACGGACGCTCCTTTTGTCCGCGCCTCCGAGATAGTTGTGCATAGCAAGCTCGCACCGATCCCCGAGCGCCGGAAATCCGGGTGGACGGCGATATTGAGCACATGGCACTCGTCGGAGACGATCCACCTGCATAAGAAGCCTGAAATCTCAGATAGCTCGGACCTTGGGCCGATCGCCACGGTTAAACGGGAGAACGGCAGCGTCAACTCACGTTGAAACGAGCTCAGCGACCACGGTGTCTGGAAGGCGAGACGCTCGATCTCAACAATACGAGCGAGATCGCGATGAGTCGCATCACGGATTTCGGGCGCCATCGCAAGAATCCTGCCCTTAAGAGCATAACCCCAGCCCGTTGCAGCACGAAAGTACCGCGAGCCTATGCGGCGTTTCGCGCTTGGTCGCCTTCGCCCTTGATCACTATTACGTCAAGGACTTTGTTCTTCATCCGATGTCTAAATGTGCTGACCGGGGCGTCGAACTCGATGCGGGTCTGAAAATCCGCCGGAAACGCTGACGACACGTAGGATAATCTCCTGATCGCTTCGCCTCGCACGCTCGCATTAATCGTAAGCACACTGTCTCCAAGAGCGAGGCTATAGTCGTAGTCGGGCATTTCGTCGGGCAGGTTCCAGATCCGCTTGAGCGAGGACGCTGGCATCTTGCGCGGCATCTCAAGGCGAATCAGGTATGCGTTGGCGTAGTCGCGCACCGTATAGACCGTGCCATAACGGCGGTCGCGCTCGAGCTTTTCATCGTGGATATTGGTCTCGAAACCGTCGAAGGCAACCTTGCGCTCGATCCTGCGCCTGCCACCGCCCCGCGCGAATAGGCTGCCAAAAGGAGCGAGGGCGAGTCCGTACCAGCATCCGCGATAAACCAGCTCCGAGGCGGGCTTCGCGCCGAAAATTCCTTCGCGCAGCCGCCAGGCTGATTCGCCTGCCGCGAGCACGACTCCGAGCAGAATCCATCCGCGGGTGTGAAGCGAGAAGAGCGGATCGCCGATCAATAGCACCGAGATCGCGACGAATATTGAAGGATACAGGATCAGATTCAAGATCATGTTGAGCGCGGTCGATCGCGCTCGCGAGAACGCCGCCGTTGATCCCATCGCATCCTCGAGCGCCGTTTTGACGCCGTCCGGCAGGGCTCCCAATAGCGGTTCGGCCAGCCTCAATGCAACCTTGACTGCGAGCGGTGCGGTTCGCACTTGGGTGGTATCGACCCAGCCAAGCACGGTATCGAAATCTTCGTCGAGTTCGCCGGCAAAGTGTTTTTCTGCGAGCGGTCCCGGCAGCGCGCCAATGTCTTTGGGCAGATTCACCATCGCAATCGGCGCCACAACCACAGGCGTCGCCGGAGCCTTTGGCGCAGCCGGCGATGCGGCGGGTTTTGGTGCGGGCGCGGCGGGCGGCGGCACTGCGGCGGGCTTTACGGCGGCAGGCGCGGACGCGTTTTCGGCCGACGCCGATGCCTGTGCAGGCACCGGTGCGCCGCCCTCTTTGCGGAAGCGCGATGGAGCGTCGTCGGCGAGATTCAGTTCGGGATGCAGTGCTCGCGCGCGCGTCAGGAGGACAGCCTCGGTTTCGGGGTTGGCAGGGTCCGGCACGCAGCAATCGACCGGGCATACCGCGGCGCAGGCCTCATGGTCATGGAAGCCAACGCATTCGGTGCACTTATCAGGAACGATATAGAAGATATCCTGGGCGATCGCGGGGCTGATCTTGCCGTTGAGCTCCCACTCGACGCCGCCAGCGTAGATCGCGGTATTGGGACATTCAGGTTCGCACGCGCCGCAGTTGATGCACTCGCTCGTGATCGTCGTTGACATCAGTCCGACCTCACCTCGAGGAAGATCCGCGATGTTTGCTCGCGGCCTTGAAAGCGCCTAAGTTTGACGGTAGGACGATAACTGTACGAGTTTTTGGTTGTCAACTCGCGCGGGGGGAGCAGGTAAGGTAATGGCGGCGCAGGCGAGCTCTCTTTGTGCCTTGCGTTCATCAAAACGATTTGTAACTATTTCCGGGAGCGTTCGATCAACTTAACGGTATTTCCAACTCGTTCGATAGCGCAGTAAAACCGGAACTGGCGGTTGGACTGGAACTGGTAGGAGGATTTTTCGGATGAAAACGATCGCAAGTCTGCTCGGGGTTCTGGCGATGGCAGCGTTCTTGAGCGCCTGCGGCCCGGACATGAAGACCATCAACGCGGCCAGCGACAAAGCTGAGGCGGATGCGACGCAATCCGAGGCCGCAGCCAATTCGGCTGAGGCTTCTGCCGCTCAGGCCGATGCGGCGGCGAAGAAGGCTGAAGATGCGGCCAGCGGCGCCGAGGACTCGGTTCGCCGTGCAAACGACGCCGTATCGCGTCTCGAAGCGGCTTTCTCGACCTCGGTCACCAAGTAGGTTTCGATTCGCTTTACCTGGAAGTGGCGGAGGGAGTCGACTCCTTCCGCCACTTCGCGTTGACGAAATCGGCGCGCGGCTTCGTGGCAATCTGAAATCAAGGTTTCGTGACTTCGCGGTTGCCGCGTAAAGCTTTGCGGACTCGCTCGCGCAGCGCGTCGTTGCGCTCGATACGCCCTTCAAGCTCGCGGAACTGAGTCACCGTCAATCCTTGCTGCGCCGCCGCCTGTTCAACCGTCAGGCTGTGATTCGATTGGGTCGCTCTGTATACCGCAATGTACTTCTCGACCTGATCGGGTGGCACTTCCGGTTGATCTCCAGAGTCGGAGTCCGATTGCGCGAGTTCCGTGTCTGCTAGCGGCGCATGACCGATGGATATGCAGATGCTCGGGTTGCATGGAGGAGCAGGATCGGCCGCAGACGCGGCGCCCGCAAAACTCGCAACGCTCAATCCGCCGCACATCAGCGCCGCGAGTATCGCATGAGAATGCAGCGGCTTCAGATATTTCAGCAACACCATTTGCCTCCTGAAGCCTATCCTTGCACGCTGGCCGCGGCACTGAAAGACCGGAACTCTTGCATTGCGGGCGTTGGTGCTTAACTTAGGGAGCGGCGCGCGTCGATCGAATTACGGTTCCCCGAGTAACGCGATGCCCCGAGCAACAAAAAATAGTTTGCCGCA
>JAJZAG010000132.1 GCA_021799555.1 Deltaproteobacteria bacterium
AGCAAAGTCGACTCCGAGCAATCGCCGCAAATCCGTGAGGTGGTCTTCTTCGACACGCCGCACTTCAAGCTGTACAATGCGGGATTCATTCTTCGCAAACGCACCTTTTACAAGCACGGACTGCCTGAGAACCATCACGAGCTGGTGCTGAAATTCCGCCATCCTGACAAGGCAACCGCAGCCGCGGTCGATGTGCGCCCGCTGCTTCCGTGCATCCATACGATTAAGTTCAAGGAAGAGATTCTGCTGCCCCATGACAACCTGCCCGGCATGCGGCTGATTTATTCGCATAACTGTGAGCTGGATACGCCCAATATTCTGCTCACTCAGAAAGTCGAAGTAATCTCGAATGCATTCCCGGCGCTCAAGACGGTCGGCGCCAACCCGAAGGCCACGATGGCGCCAGTACATGGCGTCTCGATCGCGGAATATCTGTTCGAGCTTGGCGTGCTCGATTTCGGCGGCCATCTTACCGCCAAGTGTAATGTCGCCGTGTGGCGAGTGCGCAGCACGGACGCGCCGCTGGTCGCGGAATTTGCATTTCAGTTGAAGTTCGACCGTCCCGAAGCGATGCACAAGAAGCCGCGCGAGTTGTCGGAACATTTCTACTCCGCTCTGCAAGGGCGCGCCTCCGATTGGATCGAGCGCGGCACCACCAAGACCGCGCTGGTCTACGGACTTGAAAATGCCGCCCTCAAGCATCGCGAGTGACAGCGTGCCGATGCCGCGGCAGATCACTCTGTTTGATCTGTTCAAGCTGTTTTTCATGGCCGGCGCGCTGAGCTTCGGCGGCGGAGTGGTCGCCTACGAGCGCGAATACCTGGTGGGCGGCGCCCGATGGCTCAACGATGAGGACTTCCTCGCGACGCTCGAAATTTCGGAAACGCTGCCGGGATTGAACTCGGTCAATATAGCAGTGATCGTCGGCGATAACTTGCGCGGAATTCCGGGCGCGATCGCTGCGGTCGCAGGGTTGATCATACCGGGCGCAGTAGTTGTGATGATCCTCGGCGTGCTCTGGAACTCGAGCCGGCACAATCCGAAAATTACGCATTTTCTGCTCGGTATCGCGGCCGCAGCGGTTGGAATGCTGTCCGTGGTAACGCTACAGCTTGGACGCCGCCAGTTTCAGAACCTCCGGGATCTCGGAATCATCCTCGTCACATTCGCCGCCGTGTCGATATTCAAGATCTCGCTGGCTTGGGTGTTGCTAATAATCGGGCCGCTTGCGATCTTCCTGTATCGACCCGGTCCAGCCGGATCTCGCAAGCATGCCGCTGGGACGCGCTTGCCATTTCATCATGGCCCGCGGCACGGAAAGCTGCGCAGCTAGGGGCCCCGCGATGAACACTCAAAGCATCAAACTCGGGCTGGTGTTCGCGATGCTCGGAGTGCTCGCCGTCGGCGGCGGCACCGCCGTGTTGCCCGAGATGCAGCATGCGGCGGTGCAGTGGTTCGGGCTGACTAACAAACAGTTTCGGGATATTTACAGCCTCGGCCAGGTCGCGCCCGGCCCGAACATGATGATGGTGCTGGTGATTGGGTACCGCTTGATGGGCGCGATGGGCGCGGCGCTCGTCGGAGCCGCATTCTTCATACCCGACTGCGCATTGACGCTGCTCGCCAACCGGCTATGGGTACATTTCGAGGGATCGCCGTGGCGGCTGGCCGTGCAGCGCGGGATGGCGCCGGTCGCGATCGGCCTGATGTGCGCCGGAACCTACGCGATCGGAAAGCTGACAATTATGAGCCCGATCACGGGCCGGATGAACCCGCTATCGATCGGTATCGCGATTGCGGTTGCCGCAATCCTGCTCTGGCGCCACATTAACCCGGGCATCCTGGTCCTGCTCTCAGGCACGATCTATTTGCTGCTCGCGCATTAGCATCGGACTACCACATCGACTGCTTGGCGATCGCCTCGCGGCTGATCCATTATTGACCGATCGTTCAGGAACCGACGGAGGGACAATTCCACGATGGACTTCGATCTCAGCCGCACGATTTCCACGCTCGAGCGCGACGGCGTTGCACTAATCAGGAACTTCATGCCGCCGGCGATGCTCGAGCGCCTGCGCGCGCGAATTGATGAGCTCAACCGCGCCGAACGCGCCGCGGGCATCGGCTTTATAGAGTCGGAAGGGGCCAATCAGCGCGTGTTCAACCTTGTCAACAAGGGCGCGGTCTTCGAAGAAGCGGTTCAGCACCCGACCGTGATGTCGATCATGGAGCGGGTTCTCGGCCCGGAGTTCATCCTGTCGGGGTTTTCCTCGAACACCACCGGTCCTGGCGGCGAGCCTATGATCCTGCATTCGGATTCCGGATACGTGCCGCCGCCGCATCCGGAGGCTCCCCTGTCAGCCAACGCGATCTGGATGCTCGACGACTTCACGCTCGAGAACGGCGGCACCGAATACGTGCCGGGGTCGCATCGGATGCGCACGAATCCGGATCCACGGCGCGACTACACCTGCGTGCCGATCGTCGCGCCGGCCGGAACGCTGGCGATTCTGCACGGATACACGTGGCATCGCACCGGCGCCAACGTGACTCGCGCCGGACAGCGCCGCGCGATGTTTGCCTACTACGTGCGGCCGTTCTTGCGCGTGCAGGAAAACCATCTCGTCTCGGTGCGCGAAGAGGTCTGGCACCGCGCGTCGCCGCTGCTTCGCCGTCTGCTCGGCGGCGAGCTCTACCTGAACTCGATCGGTTTCATCGACGGTCCACCGGACCGGATGCGCCGTCTGGCATTCCCAAAGCGCAAGTCAGGCGCATTCGTCTGATTCCCGATTTCCTGGCCCCAACTCTGAAAGAAAACCGCCGGCGAAGTTGAACCTTCGCCGGCGGTTTATCACACGCTCCAAATCGAATCCGCGATCATTGCGCGCCGCCGGTGCCGCTGACGGCCGCGATCGCCATCGCCTGCTGCGTAAAGAAGTTCTTATCAACCGCACCCATGTTGATGTACCAGCATTCGCGCTCGGGCGTTTCACGTCCCGGCAGGTAGCACATCGTCGCCTGCCCCTCCTGCACGTCCGTCGAGGACGCACCCACAACGAACGAACGCTTAAAAGGATAGATCGCGACGCGAGCATCGGGCACCGGACGATCCCGGTACGCCACCCAGTACATATGGTTCTGGAAAAGCCGTCCCTGTTTGTCGTAGGTGTCGATGTACGGCTCGAACCACACTTCGGAATCCATGTAAACGATCGTCTTACCGTGAAGCTGCTGCTGTTTATATACGCCCCACGGCTCCGCCTCGACGATGTACAGGTGGCGCATTTCGTAGGCTTCCGGGCATGCGCTGCCCCCGCCGTCGGTCGCACACCGCCGTTCAGGCGAATAGAGCGCGTTTACGGTGCCGAGCATCTCCTTCTCGCCGAGGAAGCGGTAATCATACTCCTCCGTCTTTGGATTAAATCCCGAGTAGTGATCAGGGTCCCAAGACTGAGCACCCGTCGCGGTGCTCATGATCGCCTCGTTGAGCCGGCGCACGCGCCGGGCGCCCGGAGTCCAACTCCAGTCATCATCGCCTTGGTCCGGCTTCTGATAGCGGAAGCGAATAAAACCGTCGCCGCGGTCGGTCGCAGGAGCGAGGATCGGATACAGCGCGAACAGCCAGTAACGATTGGTCTTCTTGAAATCCGGATCAATCGGAAGAGGTTCGACCTCGGTTCGGCCCACCAAGTCATAACCTGCGTAGTGGCCGATCTGAAAATATTCGATCGTGAACTGCGGCTTGTTATAGCCGGTGTTAACACTGTAGCAATCGTAAAACCGCAGATCGTAGTCGTCCGTGGTTATGGGACGGAACACATTGTTCCAGATGATCTTTTCACCGACATATGGATCGTTTGCGTCGATCAGCGGGAACGGCTGCCCAGCCACATACCCGACCAGCGAGCGATGGTCTGACGTCAGCGATACCTGGGCGGAATATTTCTCGGTCGCGTCCTTGTACGGTGGCGGCCAATCGATGCGTTCAGTGGGCGTGATCTTCATCGTCATCCCGTGCTGAACCTTCCAATACACGCCCGGCGAGACAAGATTCTTTACCTTTGACGCATTCTGGGGCGTGATGAAATCTCCCGGTCTAACTTGTGCCTGCGCCGGCGGTCCCGCAGCTAGCATCGCCAGCACACCTATCGAACCAATCAACACCGAAACTTTGACAAAACGCATAAACACCTCCTTCCATCGAGTTAACCCGCGACGCCTCGATACACCTGAAGGCGCTAAGTCCAAATTCAGGACGCCCGAAGGGGCCAAGGTCGGTCATTCTTCTATGAAATATCCGCGATTAATTGTCAAGAGTTCCTCATAGCTCCATTAGAAAACCAAGGGTGACGAATAAAGAATTGCTGTCGTTTTTTGAGTCGGTAGCCCTTCGGATCTCACGCACGAGCCCTTTTCCACCTTTTCGCACGGCTTCCTCGGCGTTACCATGCGTGTGATTGACGGGCACCTGCGCCCGCGAGATTCATCGCGCAACCGGCGCCATCGATCTGACGCTGCCTGACGCGAAAATAAGGCGGACCATCATGTATGAGGTCAAATGCCTTATCGATTTCTGCATCGCCACGTGGAACATTCGTGATCCGCGCCGCCACCATGACATGAGCTGATCGCGAAAACCCGGAACATCCGCGGAAGCCATCGCCATCCGCATCCCGGCACAAGCGGTATCGATGCACTCTCTGCGGCGCGGCGCTACAATCGGACTATGTTCGCGTCGCGATTGAAGCTTGCTATTATCGCGGTCCTTTTGATCTCGGCACCGGCGTTCGCGCAATGGGCGGGGCGCGACGGATGGATCGAGGAACCAGGTGCCAAATCCACCGACGTTGAGGGCAGCGGTCACGCGTATCTGGATTCCACCTCCGTGCGCCGGGGTGATGATGGTCTGATCTACTTCAACGAAAGCTCGAACGTGTCGCGACCGGATCAAATCGGCAAAGTCGGCCTGATGGAAGACGCCTATGATTGCACACGGAACATCAAGTACATGTGCGTCGATCATGGCGACTGGCGCAACGACCCACAAAGCAGAATCGATCTCACCAAAGATCCCGCCGTCTCGGTCTACGGCAGGTACCTTTGCGGAGAAGATCCTAGCCCGCACGCTCCCGATCGCTAA
Organism: Deltaproteobacteria bacterium; assembly: GCA_021799555.1. Taxonomy (GTDB): domain Bacteria; phylum Desulfobacterota; class Binatia; order Binatales; family Binataceae; genus JBARDN01. Next base: position 5,141 of record JAJZAG010000132.1, read on the forward strand.
CTCACGGCCGAGATTCTCGCCGACGCTTCTATGGCAAAAAAGAGCCGGCAGGATCGAAACGATCCCGCCGGCCTCAATCCAAAACCAGACTTGCCGCGACTGATGCTCAGCGTCCGCCGCTGATCGCCGCCTTCACCATCGCTTCCTGCGTGAAGAAGCTCTTGTCGACCGCACCCATGTTGATGTACCAGCATTCGCGTTCGGGCGTTTCAATTCCCGGCAGATAGCACATCGTAACCATCGAGGTCTGCACATCGGTCGAAGCCGCGCCCACAACGAACTCGCGTTTGTACGGATAGATTGCCACCCTTGCGTCCGGAACCGGACGGTCGCGGAACGCGGACCAATAGATGTGATTGCGCCACAACTGTCCCTGCTGATCGTAGGTGTCAATATACGGCTGGAACCACATCTCGGAGTCTTCGTAGATCAATGTCCGCGAATCGAGCGCACCCTTATTGTTCGTATTGCGCCGCGGTGTTGCCTCGACGATATACATGTGGCGCATCTCCCAGACTTCCGGGCACGAACTGCCGCCGCCGTCCGTCGGGCATCGCACTTCGGGCGAATGCTCCGCACGCACGCACGCCAGCATCTCCTTCTCGCCTACGAACCGGTAGTTGTATTCCTCCGTCTTGGGATTAAAGCCCGAATAATGGTCGGGATCGAAGGTCTGCGCGCCCGTGGCCGACGAGTTGATCGCTTCGTCGAGTCGGCGCACACGCCGCGCCCCCGTCTCCCACGTCCACGTGTCGTCACCCTGATATTCGGGTGCGTAACGGAAGCGCAGCAGGCTCGTACCGCGTGAAGTCGCCGGTGCCAGCTCGGGACCTAAATAGAAGAGCCAATAACGGTGCGTCTTCTTGAAATCCGGATCGGTCGGCAGCGGTTCGACTTCGGTCCGTCCCACTAAATCGTAGCCGGCGTAATGGCCAAGCTGTCCGTAAGCGATCTCGAAGAACGGTTTGTTCTTACCCGTATAGACGGTGTCGCAGTCGAAGTACCGCAGATCGTAGTCGTCGCTGTTGATCGGACGAAACACGTTGTTCCACGCGATCTTCGTTCCAACGTACGGGTCATTCGCATCGATCAGCGGAAACGGCTGTCCGGCCACATAGCCGACGAGCGAACGATGGTCAGCGGAAAGCTCGACCTGCGCCGAGTATTTTTCCGTCGCATCCTTGTACGGTGGCGGCCAGTCTATCCGCTGCGTCGGCGTGATCTTCATCGACATCCCGTGCTGCACTTTATACAGCACGCCGGGCGAGACCAGATTCTTAACCTTCGCTGCCTGATCCGCAGTGATAAAATCGCCCGGTTTGACCTGAGCTGCCGCTGGCGTCGCCACCGCTGCGGCGATTATCGCCGAAGCCGCGGCGCTCAGGAGTCCTCTTCCCCAAAAGCGAGTCCCCATGCGCATAAAACCTCCATTTTCCCCATCGGAGAACTTGTAAAATTGGCGCGACGACTCCCCATAGTCGAGCGTGCCTGCTTCCCCGCATCCCGGATTAGCCGGTCGTCGGACATTAGTAACGCCGCAAAGAAATGTCAAATCTTCATTCGTGACGTATAAGCTCTAGACATGCCTGAAAATCGTTTTTCAGGCCTTATTTAGATTCGATAAAAGAACCGCGCGGCAAAACTCTCGCAATGGCTCGCAACCCTGGACTGCGGGCTGAATCTCAGGCCCGCCGTCAGAGATCGGCGACAGCCATGGCTAGACCCCGCCACGACCATGCCTAGCCTTAAGTATTCTTTATCAATCGAATTACTATTCCTGATTAATTTCTCAAGAAAATTGCGTAGCCATTCCGACGCGTAGCTTTTGAAGAAACCAAAACCAGAACCTTGTCCGTTCGTGTCTGATTGCCTGAAAAGGCATTCGTTATGTGTCGGCTCGTTGGACCGGCGTACTCGCGACCTCAAGCCACAGGTAGCAGCGAATGGCCGGCCTCCGAGAATATAAACCGGAGTCGCACCGTGACACGTTTGCGCTTGGCAAAGGCCGCTCGTTCGCGCGATCTTCAGCTTTGCGGTTGACTTCGTTAGAAGGCGCTGTAAACTATTGTTACTGGGTCGCGCTTTTCCGGACCTCGCTCATGCCTGATACAAAGCTGGAATCGGTTGCCTGCCGTCTCGCAGTTCCGTTGACGGCGTTGATAATTTGGCTCGTATTCGCGCCGCTCGGAGTCAAGGTCAGGCACTCGTCCCGGCTGCATGATCGCGGCACGCCAACTCAACGCTGTCGCCAGCCATCCACGGCGTGGTACAGCGGCGATAATTCTCTCTCCGAAATCGATGGCGCGCATCCGTTCCACAGCGCGGGATCTCTCAAAGTCCAACGGGAAAGTTTCGCAAGGGCTTCTCGTTCGGTGTGCACCCGCATTGCCGCCGATGACCTTTGGATCGCTGCTTGTCTTCACAGGAACGCTATGATGCCGCGGAATTTCACACGCATCGCTTCGCCAGTTCCAGCCGCTCGCAGCTAGCGAGCAAAGCGCCGCCGGAAGATTTCCTTCCGCAAGGCGTGCATTCCTCAGTCACGGATTTTTGTTTTTGAACGTCGGATCCCTCGCGACGGCTCATTGGCCGCGAGACCGATCCGACGCCTAATCGCATGAAGCTCACAGGCCTTCATACGAGGCGGCCGTTCGAGTGAATTAGATGTGGTTTGTTAAAGTCTCACTTCGGCAACCGATCACGGTCATCGTGATGACCGTACTAATCCTGCTGGCGGGCGTCCGCGCGGCGGTCGACACCCCGGTCGATATGTTCGCAACTGTGAACATCCCTATCGTCGCGGTGGTGTGGACGTACAACGGGCTGCTTCCCGACGAGATGTCTCAGCGCATCAATTATTTCTTCGAACGGATGGTAACGGTCCAGGTCAACGATATCCAATCGCTTCAATCGGAAGCTGTCATTGGCTACGGCATCATCAAGATTTACTTCCAGCCCAGCGTAAATATCAGCTCCGCGGTCGCTCAGGTGACTGCGGCCGCGCAAACCGTGCTCAAGTTTCTCCCGCCGGGCACCACACCGCCATACGTTCTTGCCTATAACGCTACGACCGTGCCCATCCTGCAAATAGCGCTTTCAGGAAAGGGCATTTCCCAATTTGTGCTTTTCGACCTTGCAAATAATTTTATGCGTCCGCAACTCGCCAGTGTGGCGGGTGCCGCCTTGCCGTTTCCGTACGGTGGACTATGGCGTCACACCGAGGCCGATTTGAATCTTCAGGCCATGCAGGCCAACGGCGTTTCTCCCGCAGACGTGACCGACGCCCTGATGAGGCAGAACCTCATTATTCCAGCCGGCACGGAGAAGATCGGGCGTTACGAATGGCATGTCCGGCTCAATTCGAGTCCGGTAGCAATCGACGCAATCAACGACATGCCGATCAAGAAGGTCAACGGCACGGTCATCTATATGCGCGATATCGCGTTTGTCCACGACGGTGCCCCGCCGCAAACGAATCTGGTCCGCGTCAACGGCCATCGCGCCGTACTGCTCTCGCTTTTCAAATCTGGCGCGGAGTCCACCCTCAGCATCGTCGCCGGCGTGAAACATCTGCTCCCGATCGTGATGGAAGCGATGCCGAAGGCGCTCCGAGTGAATTTATTCGGTGATCAATCGGTATTCGTCAGGGACGCCGTCACGGTCGTCATTCGCGAAGCCGCCCTCGCCGCGATTCTGACCGGACTGCTGGTTCTGCTGTTTCTCGGCGATTGGCGCTCGACGCTGATCATCGTCATAACCATCCCGTTGTCGGCGTTGTTCTCCGTCGCCATCTTGTCCGCGACCGGACAGACAATAAATTCGATGACGCTCGGCGGACTGGCGTTAGCGGTTGGAATCCTCGTCGATGCTGCGACCGTGACTCTGGAAAACTTTACTTACCATCTGGAACAAGGCAAGGACTTGATCACCGCGATCCTCGATGGCGCCGAGCAAATCGTCGTGCCCTCGATGGTCTCGCTGCTCGCGATCTGCATCGTCTTCGTTCCGATGTTCAGTCTGACCGGCGTTTCGCATTATCTGTTCGTGCCCTTGGCCGAATCCGTCATCTACGCCTTGCTGGGCGCGTTCCTGCTGTCCGTCAGCCTGGTGCCAATGCTCGCCCGCTACTGGATGAAACCGCATGGACACGGACAAGGCGAACATTCTGAGCTTCCCGAGACGCACAACCCGCTCTTACTTTTTCAAAGAAGCTTCGAACGCGGATTTAACCGGATGCGTGATAGCTACGCCTCGCTGTTGCAACTGGCACTCGACAATGCGGCGAAATTCATCACGGGCTTTCTGG
>JAJZAG010000133.1 GCA_021799555.1 Deltaproteobacteria bacterium
CCGCGCGTCAACTTCGCGCTTTCCAAAAGAGGCGGCGCCGCGGGGATCGACCACCTCGGTATCCAGGTCGAGTCGCGCGATGACCTTGGCGCGATCGCCGGGCGGCTTTCCGCTGCCGCGCGCCCGATCCTGGAACAGGAGAACGCCGCGTGCTGCTACGCGCGCTCGGACAAGGCGTGGGCGACCGATCCGCAGGGAGTATCGTGGGAGACTTTCTTCACGACTGGCGAGCACACGACCTACGGCGAGGATCTCGCGATAAACCGCCCGGCGTCCGCGAAAGCATCGGCGGGAGCGTGCTGCGGCGCGTCGACGCCCGAACCGGTCGCGCCGACTGGTGGCGGGTGCTGCTCGAAGCCCGCCGCATGAGGGCGGCGCTCAGCGCGGGTGGCGAACAATGAGTATGCCGGAATCATCGCACGGGGCGGCGCCGATCATGCGGCGGCTGTCGTTTCTCGATCGGTATCTTACGGGATGGATCTTCTTCGCGATGGCGCTCGGAGTCGCGATTGGCGATCTGTTTCCCGGCGTCAAGTCGGCGTTCGACCGGATGAGTATCGGCACCACTTCGATCCCGATCGCGTTCGGGCTGATCGTGATGATGTATCCGCCGCTGGCGAAGGTGAATTACGACGAGCTCGGCGAGGTGTTCCGCAATCGCAAGATTCTCGGGCTGTCGCTGGTGCAGAATTGGATCATCGGGCCGATCCTGATGTTCGCGCTGGCGGTGATATTCCTGCGCGATCGTCCGGAGTACATGGTTGGCTTGATCCTGATCGGGATCGCGCGCTGTATCGCGATGGTGATCGTGTGGAACGATCTGGCCGACGGCGATTCGGATTACTGCGCCGGGCTGGTGGCGTTCAACTCGATCTTTCAGGTTTTGTTCTACTCGGCATATGCGTTCGTCTTCGTGACGATTATTCCGCAATGGTTCGGACTACGCGCGGCGGCGGTGCACGTGACGATGGGAGAAATCGCCGCGAGCGTGGGGATCTACCTGGGCGTTCCGTTCGTCGCCGGCTTCGCGACCTGGAAATTCCTCGTCGCGCGTAAGGGGAAGGCGTGGTACCGCGAGCGCTTCGTGCCGAAGATCAGTCCGCTGACGCTGATTTTCCTGCTCTTCACGATCGTCGTGATGTTTTCGATCAAGGGCGCGGCCATTATGCGGCTGCCGCTCGACGTGGCAAGAATCGCGATTCCGCTGCTGCTCTATTTTGCGATCATGTTCGCGGTGTCGTTCGCGCTGAGCCGCTGGGCGGGGGCAAGTTATCCGCAGACGGCGACGCTCTCATTCACAGCGGCGTCGAACAACTTCGAGCTCGCGATCGCGGTGGCGGTTGCGACTTTCGGAATCGAGAGCGGCGCCGCATTCGCCGCCGTGATCGGTCCGCTGATCGAGGTGCCGGTGATGATCGGTCTGGTCGACGTCGCGCTATGGGCGCGCGGCCGGTATTTTCCGGACGCAGCGGCGCGGATCGTTTCGGCTGGATGCTGCGCCGCGGCGGATTCCACGCCGCTCAAGGGGCGCGCGTGATCGCGCGGCCTGGCGCGCGCTGTGACCGGCTACTTTTTCGGCGCAGGCATCAACTCGATTGCGCTCGCGATCGCGCCCGCCAGATCGCCGGTCACCGTGCTCATCGCCGCGACTACTCCGGTGGTGCTTTGCGAAGTGGCGCTTGCGGTGAAAGTCGAATCGGTAACGTAGAGCAGCTTGCCGGCGCCGTCGAGAATCTGCCAGTGCGCGATCAACGTGACCGTTCGAGACTTGTCTCCCTCGAAGCGGTAAACGTCAACTTTGACCTGGTAGTTCACCGTGGCGGCCTGGAACCACGGAAAGAACACGACCCGCTGAGTTCCGAGTGCGGCGCCGAGATCCTGCGCGAGCACCTGGGTGAAGTTGCCGTCAAGTCCCTCCGCCCAGCGGCCGGTCGAGGAGAGAACCAGCCGGTTGGGCGCGACGCGAGTCACAATCTCCTGGCGCTCCAGATAGTCGGGCAGTTTGATTGGTCCAACTCCGATCGTTAGCGTGCCGGCGCCAGGCGAAGGCGATCGAGCAGCGGTGGCAACGGGAGCGAGCAGGAAGAATTTCGATTCGTCGGGCCGCGGCGCGAGGCCGAGCGAGCAGGCCGATATCACGGTCGCGAGAACTGCGATCGTGCCAAGATGCGCGGCGCGCTTCATTTCAGATCTCCCTTCGAATCCGCCGATTGGGGACGCCCGCGCAGCACCGCGCTCGGGTTGCGTTGCAGATAGTCGGTCAGTTGCTTGAGCGAGCGTGCCGCTTGCGCGGTGTCGTCAAGAGTCTGAGTCAGTTCGTAGTTGACTGGAGAGCCCGGACCGACCGACGCCTGTACGGCGGCCAGCGTTTCCTGCGTCTGCTTGAGCGTCGCGCGCGCCTGCTCGGTGGTGGCGAGAAGGCTCTGCGAGATCGGGTTGATCTTGCGGTTCATCGCGTCGGACAGGTGCTGGATGCTCCGTGCGCTCGCGGACATGCTGGCGGCGGTGCGATTGAGCGCGTCGATTGTGGCATTGAGCTTGGGCGAGGTGGCGAGGTCCGTCACCGCCTGCGCGGTTCGCGTCATTTCGCCGACGAGCTTGTTGAAATCGATTTGCTCAAGCGCTGCGAGCACCCGCGTCGCGGCGATTTGGGCCTGCTCGAAAGTGGTAGGCAAGGTTGGAATTTCGGGGTAGGGCGAGTTCTTGCCGAGAAAGAATCTGGCGGGCTGATCCGGATGCATGTCCAGATCAACGTACTGGAGGCCGGTCAGGATACTTTCGGTGGCAAGCTGTCCGCGTAATCCCATCGCGATCGCCTGCTGCATCTCTTCGGGATCATCAAGGTTGATTTCGGCTCCGTGGCTCAAGAGCTTTGCCGAATCGAGCTGGATCACGACCGGAATGCGGATCTGACTCGAGTTCTGCTTGAGGCCGCTTTCCATCCCCGGCACGCTCAACATCACCGCGACCACCGATCCAATCTCGACACCACGGAACTTGACCGGCGCTCCGACGCGCAGGCCGTTTACGTCGCTGCTGAAATAAAGAACAAAACGATGCGAGCGGTGAAAGAGGCTGCCACCGCCAACGACGATTATGCCGATCACCACGAGCGCAATCGCGCCAAGTACGAACATCCCCACGATAGTGGGATTTGCCTTGTTGCCCATCTTGTTACTTACCCGTCACAGGAAGCTGCCCATCCCAATTACCGGGATGCCCGGTCCTGTTCGCTCTGATCTCCGCGGGTCAAAAAGCGGCGCACGCGCGGATCGGCGGTCTTCTCGAGCATCGCGCGCGGATTTCCGCCCGCGATCATCGTGTGGCTGTCGGCGTCGAGGAAGACGCTGTTGTCGCCGATCGCAAAGATGCTCGCCAGTTCGTGAGTCACGACCACAATGGTGGCGCCGAGCGTGTCGCGAATCTCCAGGATCAGTTCGTCAAGCAGGCGCGACGTGATCGGGTCGAGTCCCGCCGACGGCTCGTCGAGGAACAGAACCTCGGGGTCAAGCGCGATCGCGCGCGCAAGTCCAGCCCGCTTCTGCATGCCGCCGCTGATCTGGCTCGGGTAATAGTCCTCGAAACCCTTGAGGCCCACCAACGAGAGCTTAAGGGACGCGACCTCGCGAATCTCCGCGGATGACAAGTCGGTAAATTCTCCGAGTGGCAACCCGACGTTTTCAGCCAGCGTCATCGAGCTCCAAAGCGCGCCGCCCTGGTAGAGCACTCCAAACCGGCGAAGTTGCCGCTCGCGGGCTTCGGAATCGGCGCGGATGAAATTGAAATCACCGTAAAAGATTTCACCGGTGGCGGGCTCCTTGAGTCCCAGCAGCACGCGTAACAGAGTGCTCTTCCCGCATCCGCTGCCGCCCATGACGATGAACACCTCGCCGCGATTGACGACGAAATTCAGTCCGCGCATGAGGACGAAATCACCGTACGCGATAGTCAGGTCGCGCACGATAATGTGCGGTTGCGGTCGGCGCGCGGGCGGCTGCGCACTATCGACGGTATCAGGCTCGCTCAAGCATTTCTCCTGCCGACCAGCGCGATTCGTGGCGGCGCGCAACGAATCATCCCTGTTAGAGTCCCAGTATGTGGAACAGAACCGCGAAGATACCGCACGCGACGACCACGTATACAATTCCAGTCACTACCGCCGAGGTTGTCGCTTCACCAACCGCTGAGCTGCTGCTTCCGCATTGGAATCCGCGCAGGCATCCGGCGATCCCGATAATCGCGCCATATACAGTCGCCTTGAAAATTCCACCAAACGCCCCGCCCAGCTGGATCGCCGCGGTGGTTTCACGCATATAGCTGGTCAACGAAATATTCAGCATTCCCGCGCCGACCGCCGCGCCGCCCATAATGCCCATCAAATCCGAGTACACGCACAGCAGCGGCATCATCAGGATAAGCGCAAGCACGCGCGGGAGCACCAGAAACTGCATCGGGTCAAGCCCCATCGTGGTTAGCGCGTCGATTTCCTGGGTTACCTTCATCGTACCCAGTTGCGCGGCGAATGCGGCGCCAGTGCGCCCGGCCATGATTATCGCCGTCATCATCGCGCCCATATCGCGCACCATGCCGATCGCAACCAGATCAGCGACATAGATCGACGCGCCGAACTGCTGCAATTGCACCGCACCCATGAACGCGAGAATTACGCCGACTAGAAAGCTGATCAGCGTGACGATCCCAAACGCACGCGCGCCACAGTCCTGGATCTCGATCACCAGATCGATCCGGCGAAATCGAGCCCGCCCTGTGACCAACCGCCCGAGCGCGATTGCGAATGCGCCTAAGAAGTCGATGAAGTCGGTCACGCCGCCAAAGTATTCGAGCGACGCGCGTCCGACCCGCTCGGCGATCGAAGCTCGAATCGCAGAGACGCGCGCCTCTTTCTTGTCTGGAACGGCCTCGGCAAGCTCGAGCATTCGCTGGAGGCCGGCAGGAAGTCCAGCGCGATCTTCGTTGACTTTGCGAGTCCGGCAAATCTCGATAATTCGCGTCACGAACACCACGAGCGCCGAGTCCCACGCTCCAAGTTGACTCGTGTCGAATGCCACCCGCCGGATGCCGGTTGAGCGCATCAACTCGCGAGTCAGCAGATCGCCCGACGGTAGCCCGTGGCGCATACGCCACTGCCCGGACAGACGTACAATCAACGCCGCGTCATCGGTGCGCTCGAAGGCCACCGCCGCAGGTTCTGCGCTTGCGTGCTCAGCCCGCATCGCGTTCACCTGATTGTGGCGCGAAGTTTTCCATCACACGCGCGATTTTAGCGGAAATCGTGAGTGGATGCGCGCACCAATCTTGCGCCTCGATCGGGCGCCTGGCTCAAGCCACGGCCCGCGTGAGGAATCCGCGCACCGCCTTGTTGAACGCATCCGGCTGGTCGATATTGGCCGCGTGGCCCGCACCCGCCAGAACGACCTTCTCAGCGCCCGGGATTCTCGCGGCCATATATTCGGCAGAAGCCAGGAACCGCTCGTCCATCGCGCCGACCAGCACGAGGGTCGGGATGCGAATCGCCGGCAGCGACTCGATCACAGCGCCGTCGCGTTGCTTCAGCATCCCACGCGCCGCATGCGCTAATCCTTGAGCGCTGCGATGCCGCGCGACGCGCGTCTCGGGACTGCCGCTCGTCGCCTCGACGCCGTTGCGCTCAAAGTTCAGCGCGGTGCTCTCAGCCATCCGGTTCCATTCTTCACGCGGAGCATCTTTTTTGTAGCCGGGACCCGTGTCAAACAGCATCAGGGCGATCGTTCGCTCCGGATGCGCCAGGTGAAAGGCGAGCGACATGAAACCACCGAGCGACAATCCCCCAATCACCGCGCGGTCGACGCCGCACGCGTCGAGCACGGCTGCCATGTCGGCGACGCTTGCGGCGTGCGAATACAGCGCGGGATCGTCTGGCGAATCCGAGCGATCGTGCCCGCGCATGTCCCACGCGATTACGTGATAGCGGTCTGACAGCGCTTCCATCTGTCCGCGCCACATCCGTGCGCTCGCGCTGTAGCCGTGCGAAAGCAACACGGCCGGTCCGACGCCGTGCTCTTCGTAATAAATCTTCTCTCCCCGGTCGCGTTCCAGAAATGGCATTGCCGAATAATCCTCGTGATAAGGCGGGACGGCGAGATGACCGTTCCGCATACCTATGCAGTCGGTAATCGAATTATCGATTGCGTGCAACGGCAGGCAGAAATCAAGAACTTGACAAATATGTAACCTTAAGGTTACATGTGTCTCGTGGGCATCGACCTGACGATCGCAGCGCTCTCCGACCCGACCCGTCGGCATCTCCTCGGAAGGCTCGCGAACCATCCCCGCCGCGCAGGTGATCTAGCCGGCGGCTTCGCGATCAGCCGGCCCGCGATCTGCAAGCATACGCGTATCCTCGCCAAGGCCGGCCTAATCAAAGCGACTCGCCGCGGACGCGAGCGAATCTACGAACTTGCGCCAGCGGGAGGGCGCGCGATCAGAGACCTGATCGCGAAACTCGAGGAAGTAGGACGGTTCTGGGACGAGACATTGGAGGCATTCAAACGTTACGCGGAGGAGCAGCGATGACGATCCGCAAATCGATCCTGATCAAACGCCCGCCGGAAGTTTGCTTCAGAGTGTTCTGCGAGGAGATGAGCGAATGGTGGCCCGGCGGTTTCGGCGGCAAAGACTCGAAACCCCGCATCGAGCCGCGTGTCGGCGGCAGATTTTATGAGCGCCGCCCCGACGGAAGCGAGTATCAGATAGGGGAAGTTACCGTGTACTCACCGCCCGAGCATCTTGGCTTCACCTTCCGCGCGCCGAGCTGGGATGTATCGACGCAGGTCGAAATCCGCTTTCGTGCCGAAAGTGCCGGGACCCGGGTTGAGCTTGAACACAGTGGATGGGATCAGGATGCGAAGACTCGCGATGCGCGCAAGGGTTTCGACGGCGGATGGGATTTCGTTCTAGGGCGCTACCAGTCGCGATTCGCAGATATACACTGACTAATGCGCGGCAAGTGAATGGAGTATGTTATGAAACTCTACTATTTTCCGTCGCCGAATCCGCAGAAGATTCAATTCGCCCTCAATGAGATCGGACTGGAATGCGAAGTCGTTCCAGTCGATCTGACGAAAAACGAGCAGCGCAAACCCGAGTTCCTTGAGCTAAACCCGCTCGGACGCGTTCCGGTGCTGACTGACGGCGCATTTACGCTGTGGGATTCGCACGCGATTCTGGCTTACCTCGGCGATAAGACCGGAAAACTTTGGCCCACCTCGGCCGCGGGACGCGCCGATGCGCTGCGATGGCTGTTCTTCCTGTCGGGGCATATTTCTCCGTCCGCGAGCGATCTTGCGTTCAACCGAATCGCGGTCAAAGTTCTCGGAATTCCGGGCGATCAGGACGCGATTGCGCGGGGTGAAAGAGCGCTCCCAGGCGTAATCCAGATCCTCGAAGGCCGCTTGGCGAGCAGTAAGTGGCTGATGGGAGAGAATTTCTCGCTGGTCGATTGCGGATACGGTCCGGTGCTCAACGTGATCGACAAGGCGGGGTTCGGCTTCGCCGGATATCCCAGGGTGAGCGCCTATCTTGAGGCGATTCGCGCACGCGAGGCGTGGCGCCGGACTCCCAAGCTGCCTGGCTTGTGAGATCGGATGGCACCCGAGACCGGACCGGGTCAGCCTGCGCCGCGGCAAAATCGAAACTTCCTTCCTTCAAGCCTCTTGACATGTCGTGGGCCGCGCGATACTTAACCGATAGGTTATTTAACTGAATGGTTTAGCATGATCGACGAGCAAGCAGCGATGACATCCGATCACCTGAGCGCCACCTTCTCCGCCTTGGCCGATCCGACTCGACGCGCGATTCTCGCTCGCCTCGCGTCCGGCGAAGCATCGGTAAGCGAACTTGCCGAGCCGTTCGCGATGAGCATGCCCGCCGTATCGAAGCATCTCAAAGTGCTCGAGCGCGCCGGTTTGATTGCGCGTGGTCGCGAGGCGCAATGGCGGCCTTGCCGGCTTGCCGCTCGTCCGCTCAAGGATGCAGCCGCGTGGATCGATCACTACCGGCGATTCTGGGAAGAGAGTCTCGACCGCCTCGACGGATATCTGAAGGAACTTCAGGCGAAGGAGAAGAAAAATGGCGATCGCAAGTGACCGCAGCGCTGATCGCGACCGTATCCTGATTATCAACCGCGTCTTCGACGCCCCGCGCCGCGTGGTGTGGAAGGCTTGGGCCGAGCCCGAGCAACTTGTGCGTTGGATCGGTCCCGCGGGTTTCACCGCCAAAATATTGGAGTTCGATCCGCGCCCGGGCGGAGTGTTTCGCTTTTACATGCGCGGTCCGGATGGAACCGACCATTGGCAAAAGGGCGTCTTTCGCGAGATCGTCGAGTACGAACGAATCGTCCGCACCTTCGTATGGACAGACGCCGACGGAAGTCCAACCCTTCCTGAAACCCTTCTGACCGTCGAATTTGAAGATTTGGGCGCCACAACGCGGCTGACGCTCCGGCAGGAAGTCTTCGAATCGGTCACCGCCCGCGATCTGCATCGAGGCGGATGGAGCAGCGCGCTCGACAAGTTGGCAGAGCACCTCGCCGCGGCCTGATTGTTACGCGAGTTCCCGCCGCCGGCGCAAAGCGCGGTGGGAAACAGGTGCGGGAAACAGGTGAAGGAGGAACCGATGCGATCAGAAACGAGCACAAAAACGGCTCTGGCCAAGCGCAGACTCGTAATCACGCGGATCTTTGACGCGCCACGGGAGCGCGTGTTCCAGATGTGGACCGATCCAAAGCATCTCGCCGCGTGGTGGGGGCCTAAGGATTTCACCAATCCGGTGTGCGAAGTTGACGCGCGCCAGGGCGGCGCGATTCGAATCGTGATGCGCGCGCCCGACGGCGCCGAGCATCCGATGACCGGCGTATTTAGCGAGTTCAACCTGCCTGAGCGCCTCGTGTTCCGCCATGCGGCGCTCGACCGGGAGGGTAACCCCATTATCGAAGCGGTTTCCATCGTGACTTTTACGGAGCGCGATCGGACGACCGAGCTTCACCTCGAGACGCACGCCGAGGCATTGACCCCGGAAGCGGCGGCACGCATCGCGGGCATGGAGGCCGGATGGAATCAGAGCATCGATCGGCTCGCGCAACAATTGGCCAAGTAAGCAACCAAGCGGGGACGCGATGCAGCTAAATCCATATCTCAACTTCAACGGCGACTGCGAAGCGGCATTCAAATTTTACGAACGATGCCTGGGAGGCAAAATTCAGGTGCTGATGACCTATGGAGATTCGCCGGCCGCCGCACAAACACCGCCACAATTGCGCGGGAAGATCATTCACGCGCGGCTCAGCGTGGGTGCGTTCCTATTGATGGGATCTGACGCTCCGCCCGAGCGCTACGAGCGGCCGCAAGGCCTTTCCGTATTGTTC
>JAJZAG010000134.1 GCA_021799555.1 Deltaproteobacteria bacterium
GCATTCCGCTCACCGCGCCACGCTACGGGTGATGGCCGCGATGGGAATATCACCCGGCTGCTGGCGTGGGGTCGCAGGGGCCGAAGGCGCCGGGATCGCAACCAGGGCGCTGAGGCCCGCGGGCGCAAGCGACGGCGGCGCCGCACTCGCTGCGCTCGAAGCGGCGAGCAACGCGATTGGCGCAAAGCCGGGCAGACCTGCCGCAGCGCTGCTCAGCATCGACGCGAGCGGCCACTCCTTGAGCACGATGCGCATCCGAATCGCGATCGGAGCTCCACCGGCGTCGAGTTGGGCCGCGCGAGTGAAGATCGCTTCGATCACATAGAACCCGCGAAATATTCCACTGCCCAGCACCAACGGCATCGCCTGGTGAGTAGCCGCGGCCGCGCGCAAGGCGATCGCTTGTAGCTCTGGATTCGTGAACGAAGCATGCAGCAGGAGATCAAAGGAAATTCGCTCGAGTCCGTCGCCGATCCACTGCAAGCGCGGTTGGGCCGCAATCACGGGCTGCTCGGCATAGACATAGGTGCGCTCGGATTCGATGCCTTCGGGCGAACCGATCACCTCAAATTTCAAAAGTCCAAGCTCCGCAAACACTACTCTACCTCCAGATACGAACGTTCACCGGCAAATGGCTACCAACCAGCAAGCGGTTCATGCGGCGCCCGCGGCGGCGCCTGCGACGCGGCCCGCGCGGCCCGTCGAGGTCGCCGCTTCCACCCGCATCGGACGGCCGGCAAGCTCCACGCCGTTGAGGGCGGCGATCGCGGCTGCGACCGCCTCGGCCGATGCCATCTCGACGAACCCGAATCCGCGCGAGCGGCCGTCAAAGCGGTCGCGCACGACCTCAGCGTGTTCCACCCGGCCAACACGAGCGAACGCCTCGCGCAGTTCTTCATCGCTCAGTCGAAAGCTCAGATTACCAACAAACAGTCGCGCACTCATCGTAACTTCATCCTTATTGGAGCATCGGTCATTTAGCTTTCCGCATTCCCTCCGCCGTCGGCCCCCTCGCTGTCGAGCGCTCGCGCGGCGCGGCGCCAGTGTTCGAGCTCTGCGAGCTCCATGTCCCGCAACTCCGACAGCGAAAATCCGAACCGCACCAAACCAGCTAGTCCGGCGGCGGAGGAAACAGAAAATTTTCGCCGACCACCTCGCCCTGCAGCGCCAGCACGTCGGCCAGGCTCATCTCGAGAACATCCTCGTAGACGATTTTGCGCCCCTCGACCTCGGTGAGTTCCGCGATCAGCGCGAACACCACGGCACTCGGATCGTCGTCCACCGCGGCGCGCTGTGCCCGGATCAGATCGCGCCCGTATCCTTTACGAACGCGAGCGCGGCGCCCCGACGGAAGCTCGAGGCTGCGGCTGCCGCCCGATTCGCCCTCGGCGCGGGCTCCGATACTAACTCCGTTAACCCGAATCTCGTCATTCATGATTCACCTTACAATCGCCGTCGCCAGCCGCGGCAGGCCAGCGCGTTCAGCCTCCGAGATTGCTGCGGAAGGTCGCGAGCTGATCCACGCCACCGACCACGTAGAGATTTGCGAACACGTCGTATAGATAGATCTGCACGCCGGCTACATAGAGCTCGGCGTGATAGATGCTGACCGCGGATGTCGTCTCGACCATTTGATGCTGCCGGAGCGCGGAGCCACCGGCGTCCTTGAAGACACCGGTCATCAGGTACACGACCGGCAACTCGGCACTGCGGCCCTGACTGGTGTACTGTTCGAGATTTCCGCGCGCCTGAAAATAGTGGGCCTGAAATGGGCTGGCCGCGAAGGTCAGCGTCTCAGCGTCGAAAGACGCCCACTTGATCCGGGACTCGAGCTTGGCTACCCCGGCCCATAGCTCGGCGGTGCCCGCCATGCCCAGGCCCTTGTAGTCAATCATTTTCTGCCGAGGATGCGCGATTTCGATTTCTTCGGCGCGGCCGAGCAGTCCAACACCGTCGATGTAGATATTCGCATTGGTCAGTGAATTGATCTGAATATTCATTCTACGCCTCTCCTACGCCGTGGCCGCGGCAGCCGCGGTTAACGGACTCGTCTGCCCGAGCTGCGCGAGCAGACTTGAATCGATATAGCTCTGGAAGGTGATCCGCTCGGCGGGCGGCGGCGGCATCACATCGATGTCGAACACCAGTTGCCCGGCGGCGACCTGACTTGACGGATTTTCGGCGGGATCGTAGCTGGCCGATCCGGCCACCAGCGCGCCGCGCTGGATCAGGCTGCGGATGAACGCGTTGACGCTCGCCAGGATCGCCGTGATAAGCGCGTTCGAGAGCGGCTGATCGATGAACTGTAGCATCGACAGCTGAATCGACTCCTCGATCACGTCCATCGTGCGGCGCACGTTGATGAAATTGGCCGGCGAGGTGTCAGCCGGATAGGCCGCCGATCGGTTACCCCACACGCGCATACCGGTGCCAAAGGCATTGAAGACCGTGGTGATCCCCTGAGCGTTCAGATTGTTCACGTCGGAGAGAGGATCGAGAATCGAGGCGTAAATAGCCACGTCCGGCCCGAGAACTCCGGAGACGTCGGTGTTCGAGGGCGACCACCAATAGCCATTGGCCAGATCTTTGGCGGCGATCGCTCCCGCAACCCACTGCGAGTACGGTCCTACTGAGGTTCCATTGTATGGCGACGTAAGCGGAATACCCGCCGATGTCAGCGTCACGCCGGTGGGCACGAGTCCCGCGTCTGAGAATTGCTCCTGCGGATAGCAGAGAATGACCCGGGTCGAAGAAGTGTCAAAGGCGGCGCCCGCAAGCCCACGATTCAGAATCGCCGTCGCTACCGATGTGGAAGGCGCTGAATCGACCAGCGCCATCGCGCGCAGCGTATTCGCCATCGTCGCCAGAGCACTCGCAACGTCGGCGTTCTGCGAATACCCCGGCGCAATCAGCAGCTTGGCGAAGAAACCCATCGTGCCGTATGTCGTCTGCAGCGCCTGCAGACCGGTGTATGCGCCGCCGGTGACCGCGCCGATAACGTCGGAATCGGCAACCTTGGTCGGATCGGCGTAATTGAATGACACGCTGACCGCTTCCCCGGCAGTGAGCGTGCCGCCGTTCAGAGCGGTGATAACACCGTTCACGGGATCGAGCGAATAGTCAGTAACGCTTGAATATGTAGTCGTGCCAGCCTGGTTCTTCACCACTACGTTCGAAACGCCCATGTGCCCAAGGTTGAGCACCTGCGCGCCAGCCGCCGGAAAGCTCATCGCCTGCGATACGATTGCGGTGAAGTGCACCGCAGGGTTGAAGACGTTGATTACAATAGCCTGTCCCGCCCCTTGCGCCTGGATCGCGGCGATCGCGTATGGGATGGTGTAGCCCTGAATGAGAGGACCGAAGTTTGCCGCGTCGAGTGCCGAACTGACTACCGTCGGCGTGTTAGGCTCGGGAGCGGCGGCCGGCGCGGCTACCGCCCATGATGGCGCCGTGCCGACGAGCCCGATCACCGCCGACTTAACGACGGTAATCGGATTCGAGCCGCTTTGGACCTCAATCACTTCGACCCCGTGCAGGAAGCTTGCTGGCATGTCCTGTTACCTCGAACGGGGAAATGTCCCCGCAAAATCCGCTAGTGGTTCACGATCTTTCACCGTAGGAATCCTCCATCAATCGCTTGGCGAGCTTTCACCGGCCGTCGCGATCACCTGGTCTGCGTACGTGTACCCGACTTGAACCGTTTCTCCAGCCGATGCGGCACCCCCGGCGAGCGCGGTAATGATTCCGTTAACCGCGTCGAGTGAGTAGTCGGTTCCCGGCACCAGCACGGCGCCGCCGGCCGCCGTCACGACGACGGCGGTAAGGTTGCCGTTCGGGAGTTGAATCGTCCCGCCGGCGCTGAACGTAAATGGCGCCGGCGCGAGCGTGACTTGACTCTGTCCGCCCTCTTCCATCGCGACCCCGCGGACGAAGAGCGGAAAGTTGTCAGTGGCGGAGGGTTCGACCGCCACGGTCGAGAGCCCGAAGCTGATCTGATAGATCCAGACGCCGCCCTGCTTGTCGCGTTCGACGAAGCGTTCAGAGCGCGGATAGATTTTGCGGCATCCCGGAATCCGAAATCCCGTCAGCGCCGCGCGCACCGCTTCGAGGATCGCGTACGCGCCTGGGCTCGGTCCGCCCGGTTCGCCGCCGTAGCTCCATCCGAGGTCGCGCACCATCACCGTCACGCCAAACTCCATCGTGCGTTCCTGGATGATCGCCGCCGTATCAAGCATCGCGCCGTACTTCGCGCCGAGGTATTGAACCAGCGCGGCGCCGACGCGATGCGTCAGGCGGTAGGATTCGGGACGGTCGGGGTAGTGCGCGATTTCGATTCCGCCGACCTGCGCCGCGAGTTGCGCGACGATCGCGGTCTCGATCGTTGCGATATCGATCGCGGTCGGCGGAGTGAAGTTCGTTCCCGCCCATGGCGAATCCAGCGTCGCAGCCATCGCCTAAAACCCCTTGAGCGTCGTGCGGCTGAAAACGCGGTTGGGCCCGGTGACTTCCTCGGCCGCGCCCGCCACCGGAGGCTCCGCATTGTCAAGCGCAAGACCGAGCGTCATTTCACCGTCGGCGACCTTGGTCAGCATGATGATCGCGTCCTCGTAGCGGCGGCGCGCCTCTTCGAGATCGTGCAACGGGCGCAGCGCCTGCAGCCGGTACATCGCGATATCCGACGCGATCCGGTTGAGCACGGCCGGCGGATCGGACAGCGGCAGCGCGAAGCGCGCTTCGAGGTAGCTGTCGATTTCCGCCGAAGCGTCGGCGAGCGCCTGGCTCAGAAGGGCCGTGTTGACCGTGGTCGCGGCGGGATCCTCGTTGGTCAACTGGACCAGGTCGCGATTCGGATAGCGATTGATCATGTCTTGGGGCGCCGCGTAAATCACTGGAGCGTACCTCTATCTGACGGCCTTGCCTTTGAGCGCCCCCGCAGGCGGCGCGCCGGGCGCGAGCCTGCGGGGGCCGGGGACGATGCCGGCGCGGCGGGAGGAGGGTTCACCGCGCCGGCCAGGGAAAAACTGCGCATCGCGAATACCGCCGGTTACGCCAAGTACTCGCTGACGATTAGATCGGCGCTGTTGCGCCAGATGTTGGTCGTCGCGACTGAAGCGCTTGCGCCGGCGCCCGCCATGAATTCGGAGTTGAGCAACTGCCGCGCGACCTCTTCGAGGGTGGGCGGAACGACCAGGTACACGCCGCCGCGTCCCGAGAGCGCGCCGAACGGCAAGCCGCCGTCGGTCTTGAACGAGCGCATCGCGGCTCGCGCCGCGCCATAGTTGACCGGATTACTCAGATCGGTGTTGCTCGCGTAGGCGAGCTGCCAGAGCCCGACGCCGGTGTTCGCGCGCCCATCGACGCCGTAGCGGAACTCGCGCCGCGTGAAGACCGCTTCGTCGGTCACCGTGTTCATCCGCGTAACCGCGTACTCGCGGCGCAACTGGAAGATGAACGGCCGGATCGCGCGCGAGGCGTCAATCAGGAACCAGTAAGGTCCCGTTCCCGTCGTGTTGATATTCGCGGCCAAGGTCCCGCCCGTCTCGTTCATCAATCCGACCGGATGCGTGGCCGAGAAGAACGGCTGGCCGTCGTAGCAGATCACGTCGCTCGGAGTGTTGACCGCGTTCTTGAGCATCGAGAACAGCAGCATGTCGGGATGCACTTTCGTGTCCCATCCGAGCTGCTCGATAATCGGCTCATAGACGCCGTAGGTATCGTCTTCGATATCGTTGCGATCGATCGCAACCGTGTCCTCGAAGTTGCGGTTCACGATCGTGTAGGTGTGCGCTTCGAGCGCCTGCACGACGCGGTCGCCGAGCCATTCGCTGAACCGGGTCGTGCGTCCGAGCCACGGATAGGTGGTCTGGCGCGAGCCCGAGCGCACCACACTCGCGATCTGCTCGTAGTAGGAAGGCGGTTTTTCAAAACCGCGCTGGAAGACAACGTCAAATCCGGTGAACAGTGCGGTCAGATTGGCGGCGGAAATTTCCATCGTTTTAATCCTCTTGAGTTCGCGATTCGTGCCCGGTTACGCGGCCGCGGTCGCCTGATGCCAGAAATCGACCCACACCTGCCCGCTCGGATCGAGTGCGACCACCTGGCCCGCGGCGGCGTACTGCTGGACGCTCGCGCCCGACGCGCGGTCGGTCGCGGTCACTGTATGGTCGTCGATCGCGAAGCAAACCATGCCGAGGTCGGCGAGCGTGATCGAGTTGTCCTGGTCGTAAAGGAAGACGCCCTTGCGCGCCGTGATCGAGATCGCACCCGCGGCTCCCGGATTATTGAGCGCGTTCTCTCCCGGAATTCCGTTGACGACGCGCTCGGCGCGGCCAACGATGCGCAGGGCGTTGGCCGTCGTGGTGGTCGCCGAAGCCGGCACCGCGTAGCCGTTGGCGTCGATCGCGACGATTCCGCCGAGATAGATGTTGGTGTTCGCCTCGACTCCGAGAATGCGCATGCGGCCGCTGTCGGAGAGTTCGGGGGTGTTGCGTGAATTAGTCAATGCAGCCATCTCTGCACCATCCTTGTCGGGTTAGCGGTCGCCGGCGGCCGAATTGAGACTCAGAAAATCCGCGCGTCCATGCTTGCGCCGCGCGAAGTCGGCCGGGCTCACGCCCAGTTGCGCGCAGATTGCGAGCTCGGACGGTTCGAGCGTGGCGCGCGCGTGCGCCGCCGCCGCTGCCTGTACCGGATCGCCCGCGAAGGCGCCGTCGGAACCCAGGATCGCGGGCTGGCGCGCGACAAACGAGCCGAAGCCCTTTGGATCGGCCGCGCAGTAGGCGACGGCCCACTCGCGCTGCGCGGGAATCAGCTTGCCCGCCCGCATCGCCTCGTCCACCGCCGCTTCGGCGCGCTCGCGCGCGCGCTCGGCGCGCATCGCGTTAAGCTCGGTGAGCGCCTTCTGGAACTCGGCAACCGCGACAAAGCGGGCGGGATCGGCTTCGCGCGCGTTGACGGCGGCGTCCTTATCGCCCTGCGCCGCTGCGTTACCGTCGTCGTCCGCGGCGGCGGCCAGCGCGCGCACGGCGGCCAACACCGCTTCGGGAGCGACGCTGGCGTCTAGGCCAAGAATCTTCTTGAGCTGGGTCAGGAATTCTTCCATCATCGTATCCTCTCGGGCCGCGGCGCGAGTTGCGGCCGCGGCGATTGCGGTCAGGTACAGGTTCGGATTATTGGTCAACCCCGCGCGCAGCAGGCGCGTGACGCGTCCGCTCGCCGGCTCGAACTGAAACACTGGTGAAACGTAGCGATACTCGCGCGCCGCGATCGCGTCGCGCGCCCGCGCCGTCCATTCGACGCGGCCCCACACCGCGCCGTCGCGCACCGCAAAGCCGACGATCCATCCGGCCGCCGGTGCGGGCCGTCCGGCGGGCGCGCCGAAATCGGTCGCATGGTCGTAATCGATCGGCAACCCGGCGGCCATCGCGAGTTCCCTCGTCGCAGCGATCACGGCGGACGGATCCTCCACCTTGAACGGCCCGCGTCCGTCGCGTCCGGAGAAGACTCCGGCCGGTAGCAGCTCGATCCATTCGGGCGCGCCCGCCGCGCCGCCCGCGATTTCGGCGGGGGTGGCGGGCGCGCCGGCGGTATCGGCCGCCAGCGGACGGTTCAGTTTGCCTGCTGCCAATCCGCGGTCACCACCGGCGCGTGTGTTGAGGTTGCTCATCGAGAGACATTTTGCGATATCGCGGAGGTTTCCATAAGGCTGAACTGTTCAGCCATGAACTAATGTGGCTATGACCCTTACACTTGTTAGGCTGGATTTTCCGGATCGCAAGAAAACCCAATGCTGACCGCACGGCCCGAACAGTGTACGATGCAGATTGAAATGGCGGAAAAAAAACTTAAACCAATAATTGAACTCTCGGATTTGACCATTGAACGCGGCGCCCCGATTCTGCGCGGCATCGCCTGGCGCGTCGAACACGGCCAAAACTGGGCCGTCCTCGGCGCCAACGGGTCCGGAAAGACCTCGATGCTGCGGGCGCTGACCGGCTATCTGCCTCCCACGCGCGGCACGATCCTCGTCCTCGGCGAGACCTTCGGCCGCGCCGACTGGCGCGAGCTGCGCACCCGGATCGGCATGGTCAGCTCGTCGATCCAGCAACTTATGCCCGACGGCGAAACCGCGCTGGCCGCCGTGCTCTCCGGTAAATTCGCGATGATCGGTTACTGGGGCGAGGTCGCGCCGCGCGACCGACGCGCCGCCGCCGCGATCCTCCGCCGCGTCGAGGCCCTGGCGCTGGCGCAACGGCCGTGGGGTTATCTCTCGCAGGGCGAACGCCAGCGCGTGCTGATCGGGCGGGCGCTGATGGCGGCGCCTAAGCTGTTAATCCTCGACGAGCCGTGCGCCGGACTCGATCCCGTAGCGCGCGAGCATTTCCTGCAATTCGTCGAACGGCTCGCGCACCGGCGCGGCGCGCCCGCGATGGTGATGGTGACACATCATGTCGAGGAGATTATGCCCGTCTTCTCGCACGTGCTCGTATTGCGCAAGGGACGCGTGCTCGCCGCCGGTCCGCGCGCGCGAGTGCTGACTTCATCGACGTTAAGCAGGGCTTTCGGAGCACCCGTGCGGCTGCGGCGCCGCTCGGGCCGCTACTCGCTTTCGGTGCCGCGCTCGTCATTGCGCGTCCTTTGAGATGCGCCGGGGCGCAAAAGGCGACGGCCCGGGAGCAAGCCCGGGCCGTTCGCGTAAACCTCAACTACCGACTCTGTGGACCCTTAGGGCCGTCCGACGCCGGTTCCTGCGAGTCCGATCGTGAATTGTTGCTCGACCGGCGAACTGCCTACGATCAGCACGTTGCCGGTAAAGTTGCCCGGGTGCGGCGGCCGGAATGACACGACCACCTTGCGCGAGCTTCCAGGCGCGAGCGAGAAGGTTCCTCCTCCTTTGATGACAAAGAACGCGGTGTCGTTGAGCGGGGTCACATAGCCGGATTCCGCCGCGCTGCACGCGTTGCTGATCCGGAAGCTGCGCGTCACGCGTCCGCGCCCGGCAGGATGCTTCGGGAAATCGAGCGCGGTGGTACTGCTCTGGAGGCAGGCGCTCAAGGGCGTCGACGTCGCGGTCGGCGTCGGCGTGCTGGTTGCGGTCGCTGTCGCCGTGGGCGTCGCCGTGCGCGTCGCGGTTGCAGTTGCGGTGCTGGTTGCAGTCGGCGTCGCTGTGGCAGTCGCGGTTGCGGTGGACGTCGCCGTCGCAGTTGCGGTGCTGGTTGCGGTCGCAGTACTCGTCGCAGTTGCGGTGCTCGTCGCGGTCGGAGTCGCGAACGGCGTTGGACAGGTGCTTCCGACCGGATTGATAACCGTCAGGAAGGCGTTGGTGGAGCCGTTGCCCGATGCATTATTCACGAACTGATAGGCGTTGGGCGTGATCGGAAAGTCGGTCGAATAGGTAAGGCCGCTGACGAAGATATCGCC
>JAJZAG010000135.1 GCA_021799555.1 Deltaproteobacteria bacterium
GCCGCTTCATTTGTGACGGGCGCCTCGATTTCCGTGGACGGCGGATTGACCGCGGTATAAACCGCGATGATCGCGCTCGACCCGTATCTCGAGGCGTGGGAGCTTCGCGAACTGATCCGGCGCAAGGAATTGCGTCCGCGCGAAGTCGCCGAGTTCTTCCTTGCGCGAATCGAGCGGCTCAATCCTTTACTCGGCTCTTACATGACGATAACCGCCGATCGCGCCATTGCCGACGCCGATCGGATCGAGAGCAAGCAAGGCCGCGGAATTGATCTTCCGCTTTGCGGCGTTCCATATTCGCTTAAGGATTTGACGCCTACTCGCGGAATTCGCACGACGCTCGGCTCGGAAAATTACGCTAATTCGATTCCTCCAGAGGATGCCGTAATCGCGGTGCGCCTACGCGACGCCGGTGGGATTCTGCTCGGCAAGACGGCGACCCCGGAGTTCGGCGGACGGCCAACCACGGAAGGCGGAATCTGTCCCGCCGCGCGCAACCCGTGGAACCTCGAATATAACGCGGGAGGCTCAAGCGGCGGCGCGGCAGCGCAGGTGGCGGCGGGTCTCGGCCCTATCGCCGAGGGTAGCGACGGCGGCGGATCTATTCGCGGCCCCGCGTCTAACTGTGGGGTGGTGGGGCTCAAACCTTCGCGCGGACGGCTCACCTACGCCCCGCATCGCGGCGAGGCTTGGGGTGGTTTCGCGACCCGCGGACCCATCGCGCGCTCGGTTCGCGACGTGGCAATGATGCTTGACGTGCTCGCTGGTCCGGTCGTCGGCGATCCATACTGGCCGGCCGCCCCGGCGCGACCCTTTTCTGAGGCGGCAAGTACGCCGGTGCCGAAGCTGCGTCTTGCGGCGATAGCTGAAACCGCGCTCGGGCCGATCGACCCGGATGTCGCCGCTTCATTTGAAAGCGCATGCGCCGCGATGCGCGAGTTGGGCCATCGCGTCGAGCCGATCGCGCTGGATCCGGGCGCGATGCTGCTCGATTGCGCCCGAGCGCTGATCTGTGTCGGGATCGCGGCGATTCCGATTGCGAATCTTGAGACGGTCGACCCGGTCGTGCGCGAAATGTATGCGCAAGGTAAGAGGCTGTCTGCGGCCGACTACGTTAATCTAGTCGCAGTGATGCACAATACCGCCCGCACCATTGTGCAAGCGCTCGATCCTTTCGACGCTCTCCTGACGCCCACGATGACGATGCCACCGATGCGAAACGGTTCCTTTCCCTCGCGTCCCGACCGTTATCTTGAAGAGCTATGGTCGTGGATCGCTTTCGAATATCCAGCCAATGCTACTGGCCAGCCCGCTATCACGCTTCCGGCAGGCTTCTCACGCATCGGGTTGCCGATTGGCCTTCAAATTATCGGCCGTCCCGCAGGCGAATTTGATCTCATTTCGCTTGCAGCTCAATACGAAACCGCACGTCCGTGGGATCTCCTTCGCCCCTCCGTCGCCAGGAACCACGCTTCATAAGCGAAGGGGCGCGGGAACCTCGCCGCGCCCCTGAGCGTGAGGAACCGGAACCTCCGGTTCAATCGCTCACGCCTTTTTGTGTTCGACTTCGATCGGCACCTTCTTAGCCGCGAGCTTTCTCGGCAGCGGCATCACTAGTTCAAGGACTCCATCACGATACGAGGCCTTGATCTGCTCCCTGTCGATCCCTTCGGGAAGAGGAAGCGTGCGCTGGAACGAGCCGTAGAACACTTCGCGGCTCAGGTAATCGCGATCCTTTTCCTCATGTTTGGCTTCTCGCGATCCCGAAAGGGTCAGCGCATCTCCAGTCACTGAAACATCTACGTTCTTCGGATCGACACCAGGGAGATCGGCCCGAATGATGAGCTTTTCACCCTCGACGAACGACTCAACCGCGGGATTCCATCCGTCTTGGAGCCATCGCGGTGCTTCATTGCCGCCCGTCAGGAAACGATCGAAAAGATCGTCCATTTCCCGGCGGAATCGGTCCATCTGCCGAAATGGTGACCAAGTTTGAATTGTTCCTGCCATGGCCAATGTCCCTCCTCTCTGGAATTTGAACGCTCCTGAACGAAAGGTAATCATCGCCTTCAGTCCGTCAAGTGGCAGTTCGGGTTGCGCAATAGCAGCCTCAGGTATCATCGAAACTGGAGCTTCAGCTAGACTTCTCACGTTCGGACAAGAGCTCTGGTTGGCGCTGAGATTCCTTCCGGAGCGTTCCGTGCACACTAATAATGCCAATCAAGAGCTCCGCGGCAAAAACACCCGCCCCGACCCCCACCCGCGATTCCGAGCGAGTCTCGTGGCGGATTAAGCTGCTCTATGGTGCGCCGAATTTTGCCGGCGCCGCGCTCGTAATTCCCATCCTGATCAATATGCCCAAGTTCTACGCCGACGTGGTGCTGGTGCCGCTTGGCTACCTTGCGATCGCGATCGCGCTGGCGCGTTCGCTCGATGCGATGAGCGATCCAATCGTCGGATGGTTGTCGGATCGGACGCGGACGCGGCTTGGCCGGCGCCGCCCGTACTTGATCGTGGGACCGCCGTTATGCGGAATCGCGTTCTACGCGATGATGAGTCCGCCGTCCCGGATGACCGGCATCGCGTCAGCATGGTGGTTCGGCGTCACCTTCATTCTCTATTTCCTCTTTCACACCATATACGTGCTGCCGCACTATGCGCTTGGTCCCGAACTTACGCTCGATTACCACGAGCGCTCGAGCCTGTTCGGGGTGCGCGAGTCGTTCACGATATTGGGCACTATCGTCGCCGCCGCCGCGCCTGGAGTGCTGATGCGCGTGATGCACTGGAACGAGCGTGAGGTCTATCACGTTCTGGGAATCGCATTCGCGCTGATGCTGACGACGCTATATTGGTTGCTTGCATGGGGAGTACGCGAGCGGCCAGATTTCGCGGCGCGGAAGACCAATCCGCTGGTGCCGGGAGTGCGCCGCGCACTGCGCAACCGGCCGTTCAGGATTCTGCTGGCAAGTTACGTCGTAGGCTCGATCACCGGCGCGATACCGGCCACGCTGCTGCCGTTCTTTAACGCCTATGTGATCGAGCCGAAAAATCCGGCGCTGTGGTTGTCGATCGAGCTGCTCGGTTATTTCGGCGTCGGGTTTCTCTGCCTGCCGCTATGGGTCGCGGCCGCGAAACGATTCGGCAAGCGAAACACCTGGCTCGCGAGCTTCCTGATGGGAGTAACGGGTGGCGCCGCGATGTATTTTCTGGGCAAGGGCGACACGACCTTCTTGCTGGTTTTGATCAGTTGGGCGGGCGCGAGCCTTGGCGCAGGGCTGTTCCTTGGACCCTCGATGCAGGCGGACGTGATCGATTACGACGAGTTCTACACCGGACGGCGCAGCGAGGGTCAATACACAGCGTTCTGGAGTATCCTGCCGAAATTCGTCGCGATTCCCAGCGCGGCGGTTCCGATCGCGGTGCTCGCCGGAATCGGCTATGTGCCGAACGCGGCCCAAACTCCGGAAGTGATCTTCGCAATTAAGGCGATTTTCGCGTTAGCGCCCGCATTCTGCGGAGCATTGTCATTCCTGATCGCGTGGCGCTATCCGATCAACGAAAAAATTCATCGCGCGATTCTTGAAGGTATTGAGCTTCACGCGCAGGGCCGGCCCGCAAACGATCCGCTTAACGGCAAGCTGGTGGCCGCGCCGAACGCGCGCGGAGTGGACGAGGCGACGGGATGGTTTCTCGACTACTTCTCGCCGAACGAATTGCGCCGGTTTCTCAAGGAAGGCGCGCAGGCGCCAGTGCGCGACGTGTCGCTCGCGGCCGGCTCGGCGATCGTGGTATCGGTCGCCGCGGCGTTTCTGGCAATCGAACGGATGGGCGGAGCGACCACCGACCCGGGAACTATCGGATCGCTGAGCGTCGTTGCGGCGGGTTTCGCGCTGGCGATTTTCCTGTTTCACATGCTGCGGCTCGGCGCTGCCCGCGAGTTGGCGGCGGGTGCGATTCCGCCCGCCGCGGTTCGCGCGCATCTGGACGACGCCCACTGATTTTCCGCACGCTTGCCGCGTTGGGTCAGGGAATATCCCGCCAGCGGCGCGACTCCCGATCAATCAGGCGATCGGCTTCTTTTGGGCCCCAACTTCCAGCCGGATAGTTCGGAAAGTCGCGCGGCGGCAGCGCCTTCCACACGTCGAGCACTGGCGTAACGATTCGCCATCCCGCCTCGACCATGTCGTCGCGCTGAAACAGGGTTGGGTCGCCGATCATGCAATCCAGCAGCAGCGTCTCGTAGCCGGTCGAGGGCGCCGCGCCGAAATAAGACGTGTACTTGAAATTCATATCGACCGAACCGAGCTTTACCGAGGGCCCTGGAATTTTTGCGCTGAATCGAAGCGAGATACCTTCGTCGGGCTGGATATGCATCACCAGCACGTTGGCGGTGAGTTGGCCGACGCCGGTATCCTTGAACAGCAGCTTGGGAGCGCGTTTGAAGTGGATCGCGATCTCGGTCGCACGTTCCGCCAATCGTTTTCCCGTGCGAACGAAGAACGGCACCCCGGCCCATCGCCAGTTATCGATGTGAAGTTCGAGTGCCGCGTAAGTCTCGGTGTGTGAGTCGGGGCTCACCTGGTCTTCCTTGTGATAAGCTGGCACCGGCTTGCCCTGGACGGTTCCGGCGTCGTACTGGCCCCTGACCGCCATCGTGAGCACGTCTTCTGGCGAGAGTATCTGAATGGCGTTCAACAGTTTCGCCTTTTCGTCGCGTACCGCTTCGGAATCAAACGAAGTCGGCGGCTCCATTCCAGTCATCGCGATAAGCTGCATCATGTGATTGGGCACCATATCGCGCAGCGCGCCAGCGGTATCGTAGTAACCGCCGCGTTCCTCGACGCCGACGGTTTCCGCAGCGGTTATCTGCACGGAATCGATGTAGCGGCGGTTCCAGATCGGTTCGAAGATCCCATTGCCGAAGCGGAACACCAGCATGTTCTGCACGGTCTCTTTGCCGAGGTAATGATCGATCCGGTAAATCTGATCTTCCTCGAGCACGCTCTTGATTTCCTTGTTGAGCGCCTGTGCGGAATCCAGATCGCGGCCGAACGGTTTTTCAATCACTACGCGGCGCCATGCCCCTTCCTCCTCTTGGGAAAGTCCCGCGGCGCCGAGTTGGCGTACGATCTCGCCGAAGAATTGCGGTGCGACCGCGAGATAGAACAGGCAGTTTCCCGGCAGTCCCTGCTCTTTCGCCGCCTTGGCGAGCGAGTCTTTCAGACCCGAGTACAAATTGGGATCGTCGAACTTACCCGCATGGTAATAAACCCTCGAAACGAAGGAATCCCAGAGCTTCGGATCGACTTTGGTCGTTGCGTATTTCTCGATTTCTCCGGACAACTGATCGCGGAAAACCTGATCGTCGTAGTCCTGCATCGATACGCCGACGATCGCGAATTTTTCGGGCATGTATTTGCTGTGGAGCAGATTATACAGAGCCGGAATAAGCTTGCGCTTGGTCAGATCTCCGGCCGCGCCAAAAATGACAATCGTACAGGGACTGCCGGGCCGCGCTTGTGTCACGTCTTCCACATTCTTTGCTTGTTCGGTCGCCATAGAGGTTCCTTTGTTTGGCGGTTTCTGCGCTCCGGGCCGTGTCACTTGGCGGGCTTTTCAAGATGTCCGCCAAACTCATAGCGCATCGCCGACAAAAGCTTGTCCGCAAAGTCGGCCGCGCCGCGCGAGCTGAAGCGTTCGAACAACGCTGCCGTCAAAACATGGGCCGGCACCCCCTCGTCGATCGCGGCATCGACGGTCCACCGTCCCTCGCCCGAGTCGGATACGCGCCCGGCAAATTTCTTGAGCTCCGGATCGCCGAGTAGCGCCGTTGCGGTGAGATCGAGCAACCACGAAGAAATCACACTTCCGCGCCGCCAGACCTCCGCGATATCCGTCAGATTGAAATCATATTTGTACAGCTCAGGATCCCGCAGCGGCGTGGTCTCGGCGTCGGCTGCGGCCTGGGTTTTTCCAACGTTGGCGTGACGCAGGATGTTCAGACCCTCGGCATATGCGGCCATGATTCCGTACTCGATTCCGTTGTGCACCATCTTGACGAAGTGCCCCGCACCATTTGGACCGCAGTGCAGATAGCCGTGCTCGGCGGTGCTGTTCTTTACCTTGTCGCGCCCCTCGATGCGCGGAGCGCTGTCGATCGCCGGAGCCAGCGCCGCAAAAATCGGATCGAGATGCTTCACTACGCCGGTCTCGCCGCCGATCATCTGGCAGAAACCACGCTCAAGTCCCCATACTCCGCCGCTGGTTCCGGAATCGACGTAATGGATTCCCTTGGCCGCCAACGTCTTCGCGCGGCGGATATCGTCGATGTAATAAGAATTTCCGCCATCGACGATGATATCGCCGCGCTCAAAGTGCTTGGTGAGTTCAGCGACGGTTGATTCCACCACTGCCGCAGGAACCATCATCCACGACACGCGCGGCTTGGCGAGCTTGGCCGCGTAATCTTCCATCGAGGTGGCGCCAATTGCTCCCTCCTTGGCGAGCGCCTGGACCGAATCCTGGCTGACGTCGAACACCACGCATTGATGCCCGGCGCGCAGGAGCCGTCGAACCATATTCGCACCCATTCTGCCAAGCCCAATCATTCCCATCTGCATAGGAGAATCTCCCTTAATCAAGAAGTGTCACACTCCAAGTATAATACGCCCGCGCGGACGCGCGCGTGTGATCATTGTTGCAATCTTGAGCCGTCCGGGGATAGCGCGCCGCGCGATTTTTTCAGCGCCCGGGCGGCTTTGCGCGATGCGTCGAGATAGCGTCGGTCAGGCCGGAGAATCTATCGATCCGCCGCGCAATCGCTTTCTTGAGCAAGTCTTCATCGCCAAGTATCACGCACGAATGCCGGCTGCGGCTAACTGCCGTATAAATCATCTCGCGCGAGAGCAACGGCAGATCATGTTCGGGCAAAATCAACCCGACGCAATCGAACTCCGAGCCCTGCGCCTTATGCACCGTCATCGCGTAGCAAAGATCGATCGCGTCGGAGAGCATCTCGATTCTGAACGCTTCGAGCCGTGTGTCGCGCTCGAATACCGCGGCGAGCGACCGGCGGCCGCTGCGCTCGGCAAGGTTCACCAGCACGCCCTGATCGCCGTTGAACAGCATGTGACCGTAATCGTTGCGCAGGACGATCACCGGTTCGCCCGCGATCATCTGGGCGCGTTGCGACAGCCCGGCGCGGAGCAGCGCCTCGCGATGCATCCGCGCGTTCACGGCGTCGGCGCCGAATCGCCCGATCCTTGTCAGGCAAAGGATTCGCGCGCGCGACACTCGCTGCAGCATCTCTTTCAGCGCGGTCGAGTCGTCCGGGCGGAACTTCCCGCCTTCGAGCGCATAGGTTCGCCCGGCAAGCGCGGCATACTCGTCGGATTCGACTTGCTCGCGCGAAAAACGCGCCAGAAACGGCGGCAACGATTCCCACGCGCCGGCCAGAAACTCCACGCCCGAGAATGCTATTTCGCCGGCCACTTTGCGCCGCTCTACCGGGCTGTCATGCGCCGAGATTAGATCGGTGCGGCCCTCATTGATTCGCGCCGCGGCAAGGCCGATCGCGCCGCCACCTGCGTTATCGGACTTTACGCGATAGTTCTCACTCAGGGTTATACACGCCCCAGCCATCGCCAAGGTTTCCCCCTTGCCCGCGGCCGGCAGCAAATCGCGCAACACGGCGCCCGCGGCTACCGACGGTATTTGATCCGCGTCACCGATTATCACGATACGCGCGCCCGGGCGCATCGCGCCGGCCAGCCGTTCCATGAGCGTCAGATCGAGCATCGACGCTTCATCGACGATCACCACCTCCGCCTCGAGCGGATTTCCGCGATGATGCAAGAACGCCCGGCGCGTGCTCGAGTATCCGAGCAGGCGATGGATCGTCGATGACGCCGGCAGCGCTTTACGAAGCGCGAGGTCTTCCGCAGCGGGGCGCTCGATTGCCGCGATCATGTTCCGGATCGATTCGTTCATCCGATGCGCCGCCTTGCCGGTGGGCGCGGCTAGCGCTACCGAGGCGGAACTCACGCCGAGGCGCGCAAGCACGCGCAAAATCGCCGCGATGATCGAAGTTTTGCCCGTGCCCGGTCCGCCGGAAATTATCGCGAGCCCCGAACTGACGGCAATCTCGACTGCTCGAAGCTGTTCGCTCGAAAGCATCGCGGTAGCGCCGTCTTTTATCGCCGGACGCGCAGCCACGTCGGCGAGAGCGTTCGCGATCGCCTTGCGGTTCAGGGCGGCGGCGCCGCGATCTACAAGAGCGGCGAGACGTTCGGCGAGCCGCTGTTCCGCATGGTAAATCCGCTCGTGGTACAAATAGGGCTTCAGAAAAAGCAGCGGACGGCGAGCGTCGCGGTTACGCCCGATTACCGCCGGAGCGCCGTCGCTTTCGAGGATCGCCGCGATCTTCTCCGCGACTCGCGCGCGTGCGCCCGCTTCGATCGGCGCCGGCATCAACGCCTCCAGCTTCCGCTCGAGCGGCTCCTTCGCCGCGTCGCCACTCACGGGAAATCGCGTGCTGCCCTCGGCGAGGGCCGCCTGCGAGATGACGATCAGCACGACGAGGGCGAAGCGCGCTTCGTCATTAAGGTCGGGTTCGAGCGCGGCAATCTCGGCGGCCAGATGCACGGCACCCGCTTCGAGACCGAGATCCACGGCGGCCTGTTTGAGCCGCGCGATGCGGCTTGCGAATTGCGTTGCGGCACCGGAGCCGCGCTGCCACGCGGTATCGAGCGCGAGCATCGGGTAAACCGCTTTCATCCGTTGAGCTCCGCGATTGCAGTCATTAAGGCGCGTTCGCTGTTCACGTTCTCGGGCCATCGCGGACGATGGAAATACACGCCGCGTCTTCCGCCGCCGTCCGGCGCGATTCCGCGCAGGAACAAGTAGAGCAGGCCGCCGAAGCGCGCTTCGTATTCGGCCTCGCTGCGAATTCCGAGCAGGCGCAGGACGCCGATCGTGTAGATCTTTGCCTGCAGGCTGAAGTAGTTGCGCGCGTATTCGGCGACCGCATCTGGCTCGTAGGACTCCAGCAAGTTGCTCTTCCAATCGGCGAAGTACACGCGATCTTCATGGCGAAAAACAAAATCGACGAAACCAACGTAAACCCCCCGCTCGATTCGCCACTTCGCGCCGGCCTGTCCGGCGGCGTAATCGAGCAGGCTGTGGGCGGATTCGGGGATTGGAAACGTGAACTCCATCTCGCGCGACGATTTGCAACCGGCCAACGCCGGTATCGTCGTGGCGCCAGCCGCTATCGGAGATTTGAGCGTGTTGAAGATTATCTCGGGGCCGCGGACCATCCAGCGCTCCCGTTCGGGCACCTGATTGCGCTCGAGCGCGGCGTCAAAAATCTCGCGCACCTCCGCGCGCGCACTCCATGCCGCGAGATCCTTC
>JAJZAG010000136.1 GCA_021799555.1 Deltaproteobacteria bacterium
GTGGCGTCGGCTATTGCGTTGTCGAAGCGGCCGGTCCGCAAATAGAATGTGGCTCGCTCCTGAACGGTTTTGATATTGTTTGGATCGAGCCGCATTGCAGTCTCGATATCCACGGCCGCGCGGACATTCTCGCCTTCGACGAAATATAGGTCCGCACGCGCTCTATAGTTGGCTGGATCTTTGGGTGCAATCTTGATCGCGGCGTTCATATCCGCCATCGCGGCGACTGGATTATTCAGCGCGCGGTACTCGAACGCCCGCTGATGCAACGCCATTGTATCTCGGGGATCGAGCGCGAGGATGCGATCGTAGTCGGCTATTGCGCTAGCGGCAGCTTCGTCGCCGGTCCCGTACATTTCGGCGCGCATCCGTAGAAGTTCGCGATCTTTTGGATCGAGTGAGATTGCGGTGGTCATATCGGCAATCGCCAAATCTCTCTGACCATTCGCCCAATACACTTGTGCGCGACGGGCGAACTCGGGGGCTGTTTTTGGATTTAATGGTAGCGGTATCGCGCCGGAAGTAGCGCGCAACGCCTGGTTCAATTTGGCGATCGCGCGTTCACTATTGTCCCCGGGAGCTATCCTTGAACCCTTATGAACGTGTGCGATCACAGCACTTGCGGTGCCTAGTCCGATCGGGACAAGCGCTACCAGACCGAAAATCAGGCGCGCGGCAACACACGGCCATAAGCGCCGCCGCTGAAGAAATACGAATGCCAAAATCGCCTCCGCCGCAAGAAAGCAACAGGTGAATTCGATTCCCCATAGGGCGGCGTGCGCTGCGAGATCCAACGCCACTGCGCCGACAGCGCCAATCCAGAGGCTTCCGGTTAGCGCCGATAGCCGTGTCATCGCGTAGCCACGCGCGACCAATTCGTCGGAGAACGCCAACGCAATTACGGCCGCCGCTGCAAGCCACCATGACGCATTACTCAATAGGAAAATCTCGCGCGGCCGGATCTCGATGATGATTGCACTGAACCAGGAATCCGCTCCACTCCCGGCGTGGCTGAACATCGCGGCAACGGCCAAGGTGATCGCGAGCATCCCGACGCCGGACGCAAGGCCAATTTTCAGATCGGAGATTTCAAACGGTCGGATCCCGACGGTGGTAAACCGCCAGCCCTCGAAGTGCTGAACGATCACCGCAATTGCGCCGGACGCGAGTATCGCGGCGCCGATTCGCGTGATTGCAAACCCCGTCGGCCACTGCCATCCGGCGAGGCTCGCCAACAGCACGGCGAGTCCAAGAAGAAAGGGCGCGCCAAAGCCGACCGCCAAACCGGCGCCAGTCAATCGCACGCGGTCTGGCGGATATTGTGCCGCCTCCGATATGACGGACGGCGCCGCTGCAGGCGTCACATTCACCCCGCGCATCCCCTCGTCTGCGCGACAAACGCGCCCGTTTGGCTAGACGCTCAGATGATATAGCTCGGCGACGTTGTCGTGCAGGACGTAGTTTTTCTCCTGCTCGCTCATGTTAGTCGTATGCTTGGAAAGCAGCTCCTGCGACCATGGCCAGGTCGAGTCGCTATGCGGGAAATCGTTGGCCCACATGAGGCGGCGGATATTGCACATGTCCTTCATCTGGAAGGCGACCCAATCGTCCTGGAAGGTCGTGTAGATGTTTTCGCGGAAATACTCGCTCGGCATTTTCGATAACGTTCCGGCCGGCAGCCAATAGCGATGCCGATCGTAGGCGTGATCCATCCGGTACATGTAGTGCGGTACCCATCCGGCGTCCGCCTCGACGCAAACCACTTTGAGCTTCGGATGGCGCTCGAAGACGCCGCCCAATATGAAAGTGCCCATGATGTCCTGACATCCGCGGATGATCGACAAAAAGCTGTTCAGCTTGGGACCGCGAGTGCGGAAGTTATCCTGATTGCTGGTCAGGATATGGAAGCTCAGCGGCATCTCGAGATCGATCGCCGCTTCATAGAACGGAGCGTAGATGGGGCTGTCGTAATCTTCGAGCTTGGGATTGCCAGGCATCATGACGCCGCGCAGGCCGAGCGACTTCATCTTGCGCAGGTCTTCGATTCCTTCCTCGACCGAGCGCATCGCGGTCTGCCCGACACCGATCAGGCGATCCGGATGCGTATCGCAATACTCGGCGATCCAGAGATTGTAAGCATCGAAGCAGGCCTTCTTGTAATCGAAGTCGCGATGGTTGCACAGCACCATCCCAACGGTGGGATAGATGATCTCGGCGGCCACACCGTCGCGCTGCTGGTCGGCCAGCCGCGCATTAGGATCCCACCCACCGCGATGCATCTCCTCGAATTTGACGCCGCCAATTCTGAGATCCTCGGCGTTGCGGCCCGCGGCGGCGGCCAGCCCGATATTCACCGGACGCGGAAAGTCCTTTACGATGAACACGTCGCCGAGCTTATCGTCGCGAACCATCCGCGGCGCCGAATCCTTATACTTCGAATCGATCCGGTCAACGTAGGTGCCGGCGGGTTCGGTGATATGCGAATCGGCGGAGATGATCGGCTTTTGCATGGTTAGTTCCTTGGCAATCAAGGTAAGCGTCGTAATCGCTTCCTTATTCGAAATAGCGCAAGCCCAGCGATTTGTACAATCCGATTGAAGCCTCCGCGCAACCACTGCGGATCTTGACCCGGCCGATTCCGTCAGGTTCGGCACGGACGCCGAGGCTTGTCGGCGATACCTGATCGTGGAATAAGGGTTAGTAAACGAGCGACACCGCTCATCGGCACGGCCGATTCTTCGCAAGTCCTATGCGGGCACGGAGGCATCATGCACGATCTCATCATTCGCAATGGCACGGTAATCGACGGCTCGGGGATGGCGCGGTATCGCGCCGACGTGGCGATCAGCGGCGGCAAGATCACCGCGATCGGAAAGATCCGCGAACGCGCCCGGCAGGAGATTGATGCGGACGGTCATGTGGTCGCACCCGGTTTGATCGACGGGCACACCCACATGGATGCGCAGGTGTTCTGGGATCCCATAGGGACGTGCTCGTGCTGGCACGGCGTCACTTCCGTAGTGATGGGCAACTGCGGCTTCTCGCTGGCGCCGTGCGCCGAGAAGGACAAGCAACTCGTCATGCGCAACCTCGAACGCGCCGAAGATATCGCGCCGGAGGCGATGGAGGCGGGAATCAAGTGGACTTGGGAAAGCTTTCCCGAATACCTCGACGCGGTCGATCGAACGCCCAAGGGAATCAATTACGCGGCCTATATCGGACACTCCGCGCTGCGTACCTATGTGATGGGCGAGCGCGCGTTCTCGCGCGAGGCGAACGGCGAGGACCTGGACGCGATGAAGCGCGAAGTTCGCGCCGCAATCCGCGCCGGGGCAATGGGCTTCACCACTTCGCGCACCCGCAACCATCAGACTCCGGACGGTCATCCGGTAGCGAGTCGAATCGCCAATTGGGACGAGGTCCGGCAGTTGGTCGGCGTAATGGGCGAAGAGCGGGCCGGCATCTTCGAGATCGCCGGCGAAAACACCGGTTTCGATCCCGAGCGTGTAAACGACTACCTGGGCCGGCTCAAGTCGCTCGCTGTCGAAACCGGCGTCCCGGTGACGTTCGGGATGTTCAGTAGCCGCATCGCGCCTGATTTCTGGCGTCCATATTTCACGCTGGCCGATGAAACCGCCGCGGCGGGCGGCAGGATGTTCATCCAGGTGCATAGTCGCTCGCTCAACGTAGTATTGTCGTTCGAAACCGCGATGCCGTTTGATCGGATGCCGGTGTGGAGCGATATCCGCAAATTGCCGCTGGCGGAACAGGAAGCGGCGATGCGCAATCCGGAGACTCGCGAGAAGCTCATAAGGGCGGTTCACGACTCCGACGGCGGACATGCGGTCGGGGCAGAACCGCGCCGCGCAAATTTCGACTGGATGTTCGTGATGGACAAACCTAATCCGCCCCATCGCTCGGTCGCCGAAATCGCGCGCGGATTAGGCAAAGATCCGGTCGATGTCATCATTGATCTCGCTCTCGAAAAGCGCCTCAAGCAATTCTTCCTCCAGCCGCTCGCGAACGAAAACCAGTCCGACGTGCTCGAAATGATGCGGCATCCGAGATCCGTGGTTACCTTCTCTGATTCGGGCGCGCATGTCTCGCAGATCATGGACTCGTCTCTGCAAAGCCATGTCCTGAGCTACTGGGTGCGTGATCGGCAGGCGATGTCGCTCGAGGAAGCGATCAGGATGTTGACCTTCGTGCCCGCTTCGTACTGGGGGCTGGGTGGCCGCGGGCTGCTGCGCGAAGGATATGCGGCAGATGTGATCGTGTTCAACCCGGATACGATTGCGCCGCTGATGCCGGAGCTCGATCACGATCTGCCCGCGGGCGCACGGCGCCTCAAGCAGAAGGCAAGCGGTCTGATGGCGACCATCGTCAA
This sequence comes from Deltaproteobacteria bacterium, assembly GCA_021799555.1. Lineage (GTDB taxonomy): Bacteria > Desulfobacterota > Binatia > Binatales > Binataceae > JBARDN01. The sequence goes on from JAJZAG010000136.1 coordinate 4,388, forward strand.
TGGCGAGGTTGTTTTACGCAATAACGAGCACACCGGCGCATTGCCCGGACGTTTGTTACGCGGGCCGCTGGCCGCCGTTTGACACTCTCTCTCGGGCGCTCTGCACAGCCGCTACGGATTCGCCGGGGGCGGAGCTTTGCCGTCGGCTGGAGTTCCATTATGCATTAGCCGTGGGCCCACGCCCAGGTGCGGGCGGAGCGGTGCCGCGAAATATCCATCGGCGGTTGAATCAAATCACAACCCGCTGCGTCCAATGGGATCGTAGCCCGTCATGATCCACGAACGCATAGCGCGACGCCCAAATCTGCCGATGGCAATCGCGGCCAGCTTCTTGATGCTGACGTTCGTGCAGCTTCTGTGCCCGCTCTCGTCGATTACGCTCAAGCGCCGCCCCGAGGCCGCCACTTCCCGCGCGCGAAGCTATCGCCACACCGTCGAAGAGGTCGATACAGCAGGCAACCAGGGCGTGGTTTCGAACGCCCCTCGGTTCCAGCGGATCTCGTTCTACTCGACGCCGACTATGACCGCGGCGGCCGTAAATCGCTCGACGTCGCTGCGGCCGGCATGGCGCGAACGATCGAAACTTTTTTACCGCAAGCTCCCGCCTGCAGCGGCCGATCCCGGCCACTAATTGAACTACCATCCATCGCTGTGCGTCTGGCCGGACTCTCAAGTCACGGCGGGCACAGGCGCAGGTCGCGGCATCTCGCCGCTTAGTAATCAAACCGAACTGGAACTCCGGCTTCGAGCGGCTCCGTAGCCATCAAGTCGAGGGATAAAAGGTATGCATAAGGAATCGAACGCCACCCCCCATGTCTTCAGCCTCGGAACGCGCCGTGAAGCTTCTGGCCGCAACGTATCGCGACTGTCGCGGCGTGACGCGCTGAAAGCGATACTCCTCCGAATGCGGGACCAGGAGCTTGCCCGGCTCGAAGATTTGGCCCGGACTGAGACCCGCCACGACGCGTTCTCATCCGCCGACGAGTTGGACAACGCACGCACTCAGGAAGACCTTGATCTGCACATCAGTCTGATCGATTTGGCGGAATCGCGGCTCAACTCGGCGATGAATGCACTTGATCGTCTCGAGCAAAACGAATTCGGCATATGCGAGGAATGTGGCGACGAAATCGCCTTCGAGCGGTTGCGCGCGGTTCCGATGGCGGCGCGATGCATCGATTGCCAGCAGAAGTTCGAAGTGTCCACACACGCGCGGATGATGAGGAGTGCCAACACCGTTCCACTGCCCGCGCTGTTCGATGCCTATCAGGTTGAATCAAGAAGCTCCGAACCTGCCGAGCAGGACGGACCTCCGATTCTTGCTCCGGAACGCCGCGGGCGACGCCGTCGCCAAAGCGCGCGCGGGTGACGATTTCCGCTCCTCGGGCGGCGCGGGTTCAGTACCGGCCCGTGACCGCCCGATGGATGCGGGAAGCCAATTTTGCGATAATCGCCGCGATGACGAGACTCCTGAAACTGATCCCATTCGCCGTGTTGATCCTTACGGCCGCCGGATTTGCGGGCTGCACGCACGGAACTCATTCGGCCGCAGGGCCGCAGATGGCCGAGTCGATGCCCACGATTGGCGCACACGTCCTGCATTCAGGCGACTCGTCGGCGCCGACCTTTCTACTGCCCACCGCGAACCAGCATTTCATCGGAAGCTGGGGTGGACACTTGTCCGTGGATCCATCCCAGGCAAAGTTGGTGACGGATCCCGTGATGCCCGCGAGCTACTACTTCGGCGTGATGAACGGGACCATCTATCTGCGTACGGCAGTGTATGGGAGCGCGCAGTGGCCAGTGGTGAGATCGAGCGTGAAGCTGCTCGATTCGTCGCGGGTCCGCTTTCAGCTCGATTCGCTGTGCAGTACGTGCAAACCGCAGTGCCGGGAGGTCGAGGTAACGACTCTCAAGCTCGTGGACGACAAAACCCTCGATGTGCAAGTTGACGGCTACGCCTACTGGCAGGGCGACGGCCACACCCTTGTCACTTACCACGGGACGCTCCATCCGGCTGACGCCCAGCAACTCGCGACGATTGACAGCGAGGTCAAGCGCAACCACGTGTTGCTTACCAAAATCAACGCGAGCCGCGGCACCTCGCAGTAGCTTTAGCTCATAGTCGTTACTTCGGCGCTTTTCCTTTGCCCCTGAGCGGTATTGTGGTTTCGAATGCCGGTTCGAGGTTGTCGGTGATGACCAGATTGCCGGTATAGTCCTGAGCCGCCGAGGGCGTGAACGTCACCTCGACTTCACAGGTCCCCGGCTTGACGTGCTTGGCTCGCGGATCGAGGTCTTCCTCGCACGGCTTGGTCACCTGGAACGCCGACGGAGTCGCCGATTCGACCTCGATCAGGATCGGCGCGGCGTGTTTCTTCTTGTTGATCACGCCCGCATTGGTGATCCTGACCGTTTTGGTCTTACTCGCGCCGGTATCGACCGCACCGAAGTTCAGCCGCTTGGGCGCGATCCGCAGCGCACCCGCCACTGGCGTCGGCGTCGCGGTCGGCGTCGCTGCCTGCGCGACTACCGTGAAGCCTTTCGACGCGTTCGACGCGACCAGACTATTGGTGCCGGCGAAGCTCGCCGAAAGCGTCTCAATCCCCGGCGTTGTCGGCGCGGTAGTCACACAGGTCGCGTTGCCGGTCGAGTCGGTCACGGCGGAGCATCCGTCGCCGCCGAGCGTAAAATCGATCGTCTCCTCCGCGATCGCGGTGACAGGCTGCGCCGAGACATCGACGAGATTCGCCGCCAGCGTTACCGATTGCCCCGGCGTCGCGCTGGTGGGGCTGAGATTGAGCGAGACAAACGTGCTGTCGAGTCCCGGCTGCCAGTCAACTTGAACCGGACTGGAGCTGACGGAGGTGCTGTTCACAACAGCCGACGCGAGAACATTATCGAGTCCTGGACGGATGCCTGTATAACTGAACGTCGCCTGTCCGCCCGCGTTCGTGTTGGCGAGGAGGGTCTGCGTATTCACGCCTGAGACCGTCAACAAAGTTGGCGCCCCGCTCAGCGTACCTGCGTAATGTATCGTCGCGGTGAAGCTCTGTGATGATCCCTGCTCGGGATTTGGCGACACCGTGGCCGGCGTCAGGCTGATCGTCGGTGGTTGTGTGGTGGGTCCGAAGCCGCAGGCGCCGTCAGACTTGGTGATCTTGTAGACTGCCGTGTGCATGGCGACGTAGAGACATCCGTCCGGCCCGATAGCGTCGATTTCGTTTCCGCCGGTCGGCCCGGAAAGCTGCGCTGCGTCGGGCGGAGGCGAGGCGGAAGAGGTGAGATCGACGGTGTCGATGCCGGCCGGAAAGCCATCCTCCGCGGGACGCCCCGTGATCAAGAACTGCGCCTCTCCATTCGACTGCAACCCACCTGCGGCTATTCCCTCGCCAATCCCGCCGCCCGACTCAATCGTCGTTATCACCGGTGGCGAGGCATCGCTGAGGCGCACGATGCCGGTCGAGCCGTTGATGAAGGTGCTGACATATGCCGTGCCGTTGGGCGCAAAAGCCATCGAGAAGTTGGCTATTGACCCAGGCACATCGGCGTAATCGCTCACCGTCGGAGTTGCGCTGTCCTGATTCGAGATCTCATAAATCCGGTTTTGGCTCGTCGCCCCTCCGCCTTGGACATAGGTGCCCGTGAACAGGGCGGTGCTGCTCGGGTTTACAGCGAGAAACTCCGGGCCCTCCAATCCGGTTGCCACCTCCCGGACGATCGCGCCCGTCGAGGGGTCGACCTGAACTATGTCGCCGGTGTTCAAGAAACTCCCGGTGGTGGCAACTCGCGCGGCGAAGAATTCACCTGCCGCATCGAAGGCAAGCGCGCTGGTGCTCGGCCCCAGCGCCTTCGACGTGAGTAGCGTGCTCGAATTGGCCACGCCGCCCAAGGGCCCGAACCTGTAAATATTCCCGGTCGGCTTATCGGCCACGTAGAGATTGCCGGAGCTGTCGAAGGCCATCCCATAGGCGCCGTAACAGCCGAAGTTGACACCGCCGTAAGAGAAGGTGCTTGTGGTGAAGCCGGTCGCAAACGTGTTGACCGTGTACCCGTTCACGGGCGTCGGGCTGCCGGCAGCGCATCCGCTGCCTCCACCCCACTCGATAGTTGCCGTCCCCGGTACGGGCAGGTTGCCGTCGGTTACATCGGTCGCCGTATAGGTTACGTTCTCGGTGTGCGAATCGGTGACCGCGAACTGAATCTGGCCGCTGCCGTCGGTGACCGCCGGCGAAGGCGCGCTAATGACCGAATTTCCGCCTTGCGGGGCGAGAGTGACAAGTTTGCCTGGCGTCCCGCGACCCAGCGAATCCTGAAGAGTCACGGTTATGACCGCCGGAGTCGAGCCGTCCGCCGTGCCATTCTGCGAGGGCGGGCTGATAATTGCGGATACTGCCGGCGGCACTCCGAAAATTACGGTTGGCTGCGCGGTTAGCGTGACGCCATCTGTCGTGTCCGTAGCCGTGAAGCTGACGGTTTCTGGTGTTAAGTCGGTGACGGTGAATAGGGCCGCCCCGTTGTCGACGCTCGTGACCCCACTGGAGGGCGTGATCTGGACGTTGCTGCCGAAACCGGCAGTCAGCTCCACAGTCTTGCCGCTGACGCTGTTGTCATTGGCGTCAAGCAGCTCTACCAGGACATATGCTTTGGTGGCGCCGTCGGAGGGGATGTCGCCGGGTACGGTTTGCTCTGCGGGCGAAAGTATCACCGCAGCCGACGCAAACGGCTGCGCTATGGACTCCGAAGCGCTAACAGCACCCGCGCTCTGGGTATCTGCCGCAGGCGCTATCGCCGTCCTAGCTGAGGTTTGGCTTAAATCGAGCTTAAGCACGTTCAGGTTGGGCGAGCCCAAGCCCACATGGGCAAAGTCACTGCCCATGGCCGTTGCGGTGTGGAAAGCGTCGGTGCCGACAAGCGTATAAATCAAGGGGTTCAGGAACCCGAGATTGCGCCCGATTGACTGGTTAAGTAAAGCCGTGAACCCAGCCCAGACGGGCGCCGCCAAGCTAGTACCCC
>JAJZAG010000137.1 GCA_021799555.1 Deltaproteobacteria bacterium
GCATATGACACTTTTCCCGGAAGTGATTCGTCTGCTGAAGGAGCGCGGCGCGGGCGATATCGCCGTCTTCGGCGGCGGAATCATTCCCGACGACGACGCGGCCAAGCTCAGGCACGCGGGAGTGCGGGGGATCTTCACCCCCGGTGCTTCCACCGAAGATATCGTCAAGTGGGTCCGCGAGAACGTGACCCCGAGACAATAGGCGCCGCAACGTGAATTTTGATCTGACCGATGAGCAGCAGAGCATCCGCACCACGCTGGCGGCGTTCGCCGAGCGCGAGATCAAGCCCTTCGCCCGGCAGTGGGATAAGTCGGAAACCTTCCCGCGCGAGGTGATCGAGAAGCTCGGCGCGCTCGGCTTTCTGGGCGTCGCGTTTCCAGAGCGATGGGGAGGAGGCGCGGCGGGCACGCTCTCGCAGGTGCTGGTCGTCGAGGGGCTTTCGCGCTACGACGCGTCGATCGGTTTGACTTGCGCCGCACACATGTCGCTTTCGACCGGGCATATTGCCGCTTTCGCCGCCAAGGAGCATTGCGACCGCTACGTTCCTGACATGATCGCGGCGAAGAAGCTCGGCGCGTGGTGCCTGACCGAGCCGAGTTCAGGCTCGGATGCGGCCGCGATGAAAACCCACGCGGTTCGCGCCGGCGATAATTTCCAGATTTCCGGCACCAAGATGTTTATCACCAACGGCAGCGTCGCCGACGTGTACGTGGTGATGGCGGTGACCGACCCGGCCAAAGGCCGCGACGGCGTGTCGGCGTTTATTGTCGATCGCGGCACGGCGGGATTATCGAATGGAAAGAAAATCGAGAAGCTTGGGCTGCACGCGTCTGACACGGCTGAGGTAATTTTCGAGAACGTCACGATTCCCGCGCGCAACCTTATTGGCGAACTCGGCGCTGGTTATCGCCAGACGCTGAAAGTCCTCGAAGGCGGGCGTATCGGTATCGCCGGCTTTGCCGCGGGAATAGCGCGCGGCGCGTTCGAGGAAGCGCGCGCCTACGCGCTCGAGCGGCGTCAGTTCAACAGCCGTATCGCGGACTTCCAGGCGATCCAATGGATGTTCGCCGATATGGCGACGCGGCTCGAAGCCTCGTGGGTGCTGATCTGCCGCGCCGCGGCGCTGAAAGACTCCGGCAAACCTTACGCGCGCGAGGCCGCGATGGCGAAGCTGTTCGCGTCGGAAACCGCGATGTGGGCAACGACCAAGGCGGTGCAGATTCACGGCGGCTACGGTTATGTGACGGACTTTCCGGTCGAGCGCTACATGCGCGACGCGAAGCTCTCCGAAATCGGCGAGGGCACCAGCGAAGTGCTGCGGATGATTATCGCGAAGTCGCTCTTGCGCGACGGCTATCTGCCTGTGTAACTCGTTCAATCCTCGAGCAACTCGCTGCGGATCGCCTCGAGGTCCGCGGCGGATATTCCGATAAACTGGTGCATGAAATCGTCGACGCCGCCGTTTTCATCGATCAGCTCAAATACCGGATCAAGCTGCGCGGCGGCCAACGGCGCTTGCGGGAAGGTCGCGTTGCTCGCGAGAAAATCCTCAATGATGCGCGCGCGATCGACACCGAGCACGCCGAGAATCATGGCCGCGCCGACTCCCGTGCGGTCGCGGCCCGCCGAGCAGTGAAAGAGCAGGGGATAGACCGAGCGCTGCGCCAGGAGCTTGAAGAACCGGCGCCAATCGCGCCGAAAATGCATTACGAGCGCGTAATGTTCGCGTCCCGGTGCCGCCTTCATCCGCTCGTAGCCGCGCTCGGTGAACCACGCGTCACCCATCGGGATATGTTCCCATCGGACGCCCTTCATCACCATCTGATGCGGTCGGCCAAGGTTCTTGACTTCGGGATTGCTCTGCAAGGTGACGAGCGTTTTGAGACCGATCTCGTGCAGAGGATTACCCTGCGGAACTTCGGCCAGATGCGCGGAACGGTAGATGCGTCCGGTGCGGACACGGCGTCCGTCACGCGTCGGATGACCACCGAGGTCGCGGAAGTTGCGCCCGCCGAACGAGCGCAACATCTCAAAGTCGAGGACCAGACGCTCGCCGGACGGCGATGGTGCGGACGTTTCTTTTAGCTTCTCGGACAAGCGGCGATGCCTCCGCCCACGCGTTTATGGCCTGCGGGGCCGATCGAGAATTCCATTTTATACGCGATTATTGTCGCGTGCGACCGCGGATTGCAGAGATCACGAAGGTTTCACAATCCCGAGCGCGGCTATTTGCGCGCGATGTTCAACACGAGCATCCGTGGCTCGGTCATTTCCTGCATCGCGTAACGCACGCCCTCGCGCCCGACGCCGGAACCCTTAACGCCGCCGAATGGATAAGTATCGACGCGGAAGACTCCCGTGTCGCCGACGATCACCGCGCCCGCCTCAATCTCGCGAAATGCGGCGAATGCGCGCTCGAGATTGTTGGTGAAGACTCCCGCCTGCAGACCGTAAGGAGAATCGTTGGTTAGCGCGATTCCTTCCTCGAACGAATCGATTGCCTCGACGGTTGCGACCGGGCCGAAGACCTCTTCGCACCAGACACGCAGGCGATGGAGCTTGCGGTCTCCAAGCTCGACGATGGTTGGCGCGACGACGCAACCTTCGCGCTTGTTGCCGGTCAGAATACCGGCGCCCGCCTGTGCGGCTTCCGCGATCCACTCCATCACTCGATCGGCGGCGGCGCGATTGATGAGCGGTCCGACGATGGTGCGGGAATCCATCGGATCGCCAACGCCGAGTTTTTCCGTCTCGGCCACGAAGTGCCGTATGAAATCGCGGTAGACGCTGCGGTGGACAAATATCCGCTGGACGGAAAGGCACACTTGCCCGGCGTGGATAAATGCGCCGCGCGCCGCGCGTGCCGCCGCAAGTGCGATGTCCGCGGTTTCATCGACGATCAGTCCGCCGTTGCCTCCGAGCTCGAGCGCGACGTGTTGGCGCGTGGTTTTCGCCTTGAGGGACCATCCGACCCGCGCGCTGCCGGTGAAGCTCAGCATCCGGATCCGCTCATCGGTCGCAAGCCGCTCAGCCACCGGAGGATCGGCTGAAATGACGTTGAGCGCTCCTGCCGGCAGACCCGCGGCGAATGCTATCTCGGCAAGCATCAGCGCGGGTCCGGGACACATCGGCGGCGGTTTGACGACTAGCGTGTTGCCTGTGGCGAGCGCGGGTGCGACTTTGTGGGTCACCAGGTTGAGCGGAAAATTGAACGGTGCGATCGCGGCGATTGGCCCGAGCGGAAACCGCTCGACGATTCCAACCGCGCCGGGATGCAGCGGATCTAGATCGAGCGGTTCGTACTCGCCGCCAAAGCGTTTGGCTTCTTCTGCGGCAAGCGCAAAGACGCCGATCGTTCGCCCGACTTCAGCGCGCGCGTACTCGATCGGCTTTCCGGTTTCCGTCGTGATCGCACTTTCGAACTCGGCGCGCCGCTCGCCGATCGCGCGGCTGATATTGGTCAGAATCGCGGCGCGGTCCGCGCGTGAAAGCCTGCGCGTGGCGGAGAACGCGCGGGTGGCGGCCGCGATGGCGGAATCCATCTCGGCCTCTGTCGCGCGAGCCACCGAGCCCACAACTTTGCCGGTATACGGATTGACGATCTCGTAGTGATCGGACGAGTCGAGATGCTTGCCGTCGATGAAGTGCGTATATGCGGGCGCCATCGTGATGCCTCCGTGCGGGCGTGATTGAATCATTATTTCGCCGCGCGCGGACGGTTGAAAGCACGGTCCTACGCGCGAATTTCAGCCTCGCCCATCGATAGATACGCTCGATAAGCCGCCGAGGCCGCGACCAGTCTGGCGTGCGGAGCGTCGCCGGCGACGGCGCCATTTTCGAGGAAGATCACGCGATCGCACGCGGCCAGAGTGCTCGCGCGATGCGCGACGATCGCGACGATGCGAGTCCGCGCAATCTCGCGCAGGGTCGCAATCAATCCTCGCTCGTTAGCCGGATCAAGCGCGGCGGCGGGTTCGTCCAGGATCAGAGCGGCCGGATCGCACAGCAGAGCGCGGGCAATGGCCAGCCGCTGCTTCTGCCCGACTGACAGGCGCGCGCCGCGCCGGCCGAGCATCGTCGCGTATCCTTCCGGCAGCCGCTCGATGAACTCGGCTGCGCCCGCGATGGCGGCGGCCTCGCGAACCTGATCGTCGGTGGCGTCGCGGCGGCCATAGCGGATATTGTCCGCGATCGATTCGGCGAACAGCGCTTCCTGCTGGAAAACGAAACCGATTCGACTGCGGATAACCGCCGGTGCGATCGACAATACGCTCGTTCCGTCGAGCAGGATGTCCCCGGACGCTATGTCGATGAAGCGTGGAATCGCGAGCGCGATCGTGGTTTTGCCTGCGCCGCTCGGACCCGCTATCGCGGTCATCTCTCCGGCGCGCAGCTTGAAGGATATATTTTTCAGCACCGGATTGCCCGGCCAATAACCGACCGTGACGCGGCGCAACTCGATTTCGCCAATCGACGCCGGCTGAGCCCTTTCGCGCGGCGGCGCAACGGCCTCGCTCGCGCCATCGAGAACACTATGGATTCGCCGCAAGCCCGCGACGGCGGGCTGAACCGTCGCCCACGTGCCGCCAACCACGCCGGCCGGCCGCGACAGCATCGCTGTATAACTCAGCAGCAACTCGACGTCGCCCAAAGTCATCCGGCCGTGGATCACTTGCGTCATCAGGTAGTAGATCGCGCTGATTATCAATGCGGCCGACGCCGGTACGAGGAGGATCATCAAAGCCATCACGATCGCGAGCATCTTAAGCGCCGAACGGTAGGAATCCCAGCTCGCACGATCGACGGTGACGGCCTCGCGATGCTCCGTGCCGAAGGCTTTGATCAGGCTAATCCTGGCTATCCGCTCCTCGAATGCGGACATCACGTCGCTGCCGCGCTCGCGCATCCGCTGGCCTTGATTGCGCAGGATGCGGCCGAACGCGGTCGAAGCGATCGCCACGACGGGCAGCATCAGCGCGGCCAGAATTGGAATCATCCGTTCGTTTGGAAACTGCGCCCACAAAACGATCAGCGCCAGCACGAACATCACGATCGACAACAGCGGCGCGAGCACCGCGGTATAGAGCACGGCGCCGATGGAAGCGCTGTCATGCATCACGCGGAACACGGCGTCGCCGACCTTCTGGTCCGAGTAACTGCCGAGCGGTGCGCGCATGAATCGACGGTAAATCGCGATACGGACGCTCTGGTTGATACGCTGGGTGAGATCGAGGGTCACCATTGCTTCCAAATAACCGAACAATCCGTTCCACAAGCTCCAACCGTCGTTGGCCGCATTTTGCGTGAAGCCCGCCTGATCGAGTCCGCCGCTGTCAACGTTTGTGTTCAGCGGATCGGCCTGACCGCCGGCCATTCCGACCGCGAGCGCGGCAAAGCCCAGAAACGCGCAGACGATCAAGAGCAGCGTGGCGCGATTTCCGCCGCCGAGCGGCAGCAGTAGCGTGGCGGCGAGGCCGGTCAGCGGGTGCGCATCGATAACGTTGTCGATCACGATCTTGAGCGGCCACGGCGTGAGCAGGAAAAGCAGCAGCGACGAGAATGCCAGCGCGCATTTCAGATATACGAGCCGGCGATGCTCCGCGATAAACGGCCAACTCTTGACGAGCAACCGCGCGGCCGCGACCGGGCCTATCGAACCGCGTTCGCCGGAATAAAGGCGGCTGGCGCGGATATCTTCGCCGCCGCTGCCTGGCTCGGCGATTCGTGCCTCGGTGTCAGACATCGCCGGCCCCCACTAAAGCGCCGTCGCGATCGCGACCGCGCACCGGCATTGCGTCGACGCGGCCCTCGGCGATGCGCACGATACGGTCGGCGCACTCCGCAGTGGTGCCGCGATGGGTTGCGATAATCGCCATCCGGCGTCCCGGCCGCTCCGAAATCCAGCTGCGGATTCCGCGCGTCACGGCTGCTTCAGTCGCGCTGTCGAGTGCGGAGGTTGGCTCGTCGAGAATCAGGATCGGCGCGTCGCGCAGGAGCGCGCGGGCGATTCCGAGACGCTGCGCCTGTCCGGTCGAAAGCTTGGCGCCCTTTTCCCCGAGCATCGTCGCAAGTCCGGCGGACAACGAACCTACGAAATCGCCGAGTCCCGCGCGTTCGAGCGCTACTTCGATTTCCGCGTCGGAGGCGTCAGCGCGGCCGTACACGACATTGTCGCGAAGGCTCGCCGTAAAGAGCGGATTCTCCTGCAGTGCAACCGAGAGCATTCCCCGCCAGGCAACGAGATCGAAGTCAGGGATCGGCGTGCCGTCCAAGGTGATTTGTCCCGATGAAGGTTCGTAGAACCGCAGCAGCATCGCGATTATCGTGCTCTTGCCCGAACCGCTGGGTCCCGCGAGCGCCGTGATTTCGCCGGCGCGCGCCGTGAACGCCACTCCGGACAATACCGGGGTTCCGCTTTGGTACGCGAAGACCACGTTTTCGAATGCGAGCGCCGCGGGTGCCGAGGGTGGAATCCGGGCGCCGCTTTTGATGCGCTCCGCCGGCGGCATCGAATTCATCTCGAGCACGCGCGCGATTGCGACGGCGACGTCTTGCAGGCTGCCCCAGCGGTTGGCGACCCAACGCATCCGCCTGCTCATCGCGTCAAACACGCTGAGCGCGCCCTGAAAAAGCCCCAACGAGACGGCCGCATCGAAAATTCCCACGGTGCCGCCGGCGAGGACTTCCCGCGCGCCAATGAATAGAGCGGCGACATACGCAAGTCCGCGCGCCGTATTGGTCCAGACGCGGTAGCGCGCGAACATCAGGCGCGCACTGCGCGCCGCGGCGAACGAATTCCAGTTGTCGGCCGCGTAGCGAAGGCTTTCGAAGTCTTCCTGTCCGAACGCCTTCACAGCTTTGATCGAAGCCAAAGTTTCCTCGACCCGCGAAGTAGCAAGCGATGCAGCCTCACGCTCGGCGCGGAACGCGGACCGAAGATAGCCGCCATAGTACCAGGCGAGCGTGAAATCGACCGGCAGCAGCGCAAGCGCGATCGACCCCATCGCGCCGTTATACATGAACAGCCAGATGAAGTTGGCGATTGCGAAGGGAATAAATCGGATCGGCTCGATCACGAGGCCATCGATCACCTGCGGGATCGCGGCTGAATCCTGGAACATCCGGAAGATTGCATCGCCGATTTTTTCTTCCGAATGGAAGCGCAGGCTCAGCTCCTGCAAGCGCGCGTATAGGTTGACGCGAAACAGATTCGAGATTCTTTGCAGGATCCAGACCGCATAACCAAACATGAGTGCCGCATAAGGAACCGCAATTGCGGTTACGATTCCCGCCGCGACACAGGCATGCCACAGGATAACCTCGCGCGGCGCGTTCACAGCCACACGCAGCATCCACGCGTCGCCCGGCGTAATCGGCTTGCCGTTGCCGATTACGTCGAAGAAAACACGCACCATTTGCAACGCGAAGAGTCCCGCCGGAAGCGCCGGGACCATCAGCAGAAACAGGAACCACAGATGACGGCGATAAGGCCGAATGAACGGCCATGCGCGCCCGAGCAATCGGAGCACGTCGCGAGAGGTCAGCCGCTCGGGTTCGGCGAAAGTGATTTCAACGATCGCCGGCGACTCGGGATTAGAGGCCGTCTCGGTGGCAGTCGCCAACTTATTTTTTGCTCGCGCCGGCGGCGGCAACTGAAAAGATATCGTCTTCGAGCGCGCCCTTGGATTCGCACGCGATCTTCTGCTGGTTGGCGCCGAGATTGTAGCCGCCCTGAAAATCGGCGCTGACGGTGGCGAAGGTGCCGGTGTTGCCCGATCGTTCGAGCGTGACGGTCAGCGTTACGGAGCCGTCGTTCAACTGATACAGCATATGCACGCCGCTGGTTGGGCAGAAGGCCCATTTGCGCCAATGCTCGCCGTCAATTCCGGACCTCGTGGCGACGATCGTGAACGTTTTGGGATCGGCGCTCTTGAGCTGAAACAGGCTCAGGCTTTCGTCGCTGAAGTAGTTCTTTAGAGTCGCGTACACCTCGCTGATCGAACGATCGATGTGTTTGGAACGAGCGATGATTCGCGGCTGATCGGTTGCGAGCGCCGCAGCGGCGCCGCACAGGATGGCCGCGGCGACGAACAGGGGGAGCCAGCGCCTGAGCATAGGGCCTCCGACCGGAAAGAAATCGATTCAAGCTTATGATAACCGGCGCGGAAGTGGCCGGTAAAGGTCAAAAGATGCTAGGGTCACCGCGGCGGAAAGTTCCGTGATTCAGGATGGCAGGAGTCCAGCATGCCCGCGGTAAATTTTGAGACCCGCAATCATATCGCTTACCTCACGCTCAACCGTCCCGAGGTTCACAATTCCTTCAATCCCGAAACGATCGTGCGCCTGGGCGAGGCATGGGAGCAAATCAACCAGGACGACGCCGTGCGCGCGGTGATCGTCACGGGCGCGGGCAAAGTCGCATTTTCGGCCGGGGCCGACTTGGGCAAACTGATTCCGCTCTTCACCGGCGCGCGCAAACCGTCGGACCAATGGGACGAGAAGCTGCTCAAGAATCGCAAGCTCGGCGATATCGCGCTGCTGAGAAACTTCAATCTCGACAAGCCGGTTATCGCGGCGATCAACGGTTTCTGCATCGCCGGCGGGATGGAACTGATTCAGGCGACGGACTTGCGCGTCGCGGCGGAGAACGCGAGTTTCGGCCTGCAGGAAGTGAAATGGGCAATCATACCGGCGGCGGGATCGCTGGCGCGCCTGCAGCGCCAGATCCCTTACTGCAAGGCGATGGAAATTCTGTTGACCGGAAATCGAATCGACGCGCAGGAAGCGTGGCGGCTCGGGCTGATCAATTACGTGGTGACGCAAGACAAGCTGATGGACAAAGCCGAAGAGCTTGCGGCAACGATCGCCGCCAATGGACCGCTTGCAGTGCGCAAGATCAAGGAAGCGGTGCGGCGCACTTCGGGGCGCCCACTCGAAGAAGCGTTCAAGATTGAGAACGAATGCGCGCGCGAAGTGATGCGCTCGGAAGACGCCAAGGAAGGTCCGCGCGCGTTTATCGAAAAACGCAAACCGGTATACAAAGGGCGCTGAGTTCTCGATCAGGCGCCCGCCAGCGCACGCATCGTAGTCGTATAGTCGCGCGCGTGCGTGGCGCCCGGACCGATCGGAAAGACGACGGGATGGGTCACGCCGGCGGCGCGGAAACGTGCAATAAACTCGCGTCCGGCTTCAGCGGGGCCAAATGCCGCGATCTTTCTCGCGCTGGCGTCGCTTATCGCTTCGGGCGCTTCGTCGCGCTTGCCTGCCTGCCACAGCCGTCTTACCTCGGCAAATTCCTCTTTCAAACCATAGCGCGCGAACATCTTGTTGTAGTTGTCAACGAATGCGTATCCAGCCAGCTCGCGCTTGAACGCCTGGATAGCCTTGTCCGG
>JAJZAG010000138.1 GCA_021799555.1 Deltaproteobacteria bacterium
AACACCACCAACAGCGCGGGCGACATCGCCGATTTTGCGCTAGATGCGTTGCAACTCAATAATCCTTCAGCGCCCAGTCCCACTCCAACCACGGGCGTCACTGCAACGCCCACTCAGACCGTCACGCCAACTCTCACCCCGACGCCTTCTCCGACAGCATCGCCGACTCCGACGCCGAGTCCGGCGCCGACGAGCGTGCCGGCGGAGCTCAAGGTTGCGCCGCGGGTGATTAATTTTGGCAAGGTCTTCGTGGGTAACGTCAGCAAGCCGCACAAGCTCACGCTGATAAACGCGAGTAAACCCAAATTTGGAATTCCAATTACACTGGAGGGCGCGACCGTCGATAGCGGGAGTTTTGGCTACTTCCCTGCGGGGACGAGCTGCTTCACCTCCGTCATTTCGCTGGGGCCGAAACAACGATGCGAGTTTTTGCTGGGTTTCCAACCCGTCACTACCGGTCCGGCCTCCGCCACTCTGACGATTTTCGATAACGCGCAGAATCGATCCCAACAGATTCTTTTGAAGGGCGTCGGGAAATAAGGAACCGGGAGCCGGCGATTCAAGCCCCCGAAATTTTGCGCGCGTCGCACGATGTGCCTGGCGAAATTTAGGGACGAATCTCTCGAGAGCACGGCTGTTTCCCGCGGTAATGCTGTGGGTGCTGGCGGCACCTTCGTAGTGCGCCCACACTCAGGTGGAGGCGCGGGCGGCAAAGGGTGCGAGCACAACGCCAAGTCCAGCCACAGCGCCACGTTTGAAAAGTTCACGTCGATCGAGCTTGTCCGCCGGCTCGGATGACTTCATCGAAGCACCTCCGATACGCGAAGGCAAACGACAACCGTCATCGCGACGAACAGCAATTGGAGCGTCGCCAGGAGCGGGTATGCTTGAACGCCAGCGCACGGCGAATTAGCGAAGTTGGGAAGAGCTGGTTACGACATCGCCAGCGCAATACCGTCTTACTGGTGGAATATACGGAATATAAGCGCGATAACATTTGCTTATTTTCTGGCAATAGATTAGGTAAGTTTCAAGTTAATAACGTAAATAATTGAATCTCTGTTAGACAGTCTACTTATGAGCAGCTTTCGTCCCGATGCCGCGGCCGAAGCATCCGTGCCTTCGTCAGCGCCAATAAGCGAAGGTCAGTTCTCTACGGGCGAATCCACTTCCAAATTGCAGTTGGACCTGGAACAGTTGCGCGCTGACGTAAGGATTCTTCAGCGCGACCTGTTGCGGATCGTAGATGACAGCGCAGTCGCGCCGAACGATAGCGGTGGCGCAATCGAGCACGAAAGTGATGCTGATCAAGCCGGAGTGGCAGCCACGGTGCGGCGGCACCCGCTGCGCGGCGATCGCGATGGCGCTCCTGGCGGTCGCGCTGATTGGCGGAGCGCGCGCGTGGCGTTACAGCCAGACCTATGAGAGCACTGACGATGCCGAGATCAATGCGCATATTGGACCGGTTAGCTCGCGGATTTACGGCACGGTCGCGAAGGTCTACGTAGAGGAAAATCAGTACGTCAAGAAAGGCGCCCTTTTGGCCGAGATCGATGCGCACGGGTATGCCGATGCGGTAGCACGCGCTGGCGCCGGGGAAGATGAAGCGGCGGCGACCGTCGGTGAACTGGAGAGCGCGGTTGAGGCCGCGCGGGCGCAGCTCGCGGCGGCGGCAGCGACGGGAATACAGGCGTGCCGCGACGCGCATCGATGGAGCGACTTGCAAAAGGGCAGGATCGTGTCCGCTCACGAAGGCGAGCAATACACAACGGCTGCCAGAATCGCGGCGGCGAATACCGCAGCGATGCGCGCCGAGATGGTTTCGTACCAGAAGGCGCTGCTCGCGGCCGAAGCAGCGCGCAGGGCGGCGCACGCGGCTGCCGTGCAAGCGCAATTAAATCTTGGTTACACCAGGATCTATGCGCCGATGAGCGGGATCGTCGGCAAGCGTAGCGTCGAAGTCGGTCAACGTGCTCAACCCGGCGAAGATCTGATGGCGATAGTGCATCGCGAAAACCTGTGGGTCACGGCAAATTTCAAGGAGACCCAACTCCGCCGAATCCATCCGGGCGAGCGGGCGACGATTCACGTCGATTCACTCGACGAGGATTTCGACGCCAGGGTCGAAAGTATCGCCGGCGCCAGCGGCGCAAAATACTCGGTTCTGCCGCCGGAAAACGCCACTGGAAATTACGTCAGGGTCATCCAGCGCATCCCCGTTCGCATCCGCCTCTTGCCGGACCAGCAGGAAACCTCGAGCCTGCGTCCCGGCATGTCGGTCGAAGCGACGGTCTGGCTGCAATGAACGCCGCGCCCAAGAGCCATCCTCCGCTGCATCGCCACGGGGCGGGTACTGCTCGGGCGTGGACACCAAAGCATAACCGATGGGCTGTCGCGATGGCGGTGACGATCGCGACCTTCATGGAGGTGCTCGATACGAGTGTCGCCAACGTCGCGCTGCCGCATATCGCGGGCGGACTCGCGGCGACGCAGAGCGAAAGCACCTGGATTCTGACCTCGTACCTGGTCTCGAACGCGATCATCCTGCCGATGAGCGCGTGGATGGCGGTGAGGTTTGGGCGCAAGCGCTTCTACATGGGGTGCGTCGGGCTGTTCACGCTCAGCTCCGTGTTGTGCGGGTTCGCGCCGAGCCTTGCGTGGCTGATTTTTTTTCGCGTCCTGCAGGGAGCGGGCGGCGGCGGACTCGGTCCGAGCGAGCAGGGAATACTGGCCGATACTTTCATCCCCCCCGAGCGCGGGATTGCGTTCGCGATCTACGGGATGGCGGTGATTCTGGCACCGGCGGTTGGCCCGGCACTGGGCGGATTCGTCACCGACCGTCTCGACTGGCGATGGATTTTCTTCATCAACGTGCCGGCGGGAATTCTCTCGCTGTTTCTTACTGCGCACATGATTGAGGACCCGCCTTATCTGGTTAAGCAGCAAAAGCGGGCGCGGCGCTCGGGGTGGAACGTGGACTTCGGCGGATTACTGCTGCTCGGGCTGTGTCTTGGTCCGCTTCAGGTGCTGCTCGATCGGGGACAGGAGGACAATTGGTTCGCTTCGCATTACATCAGCACGCTCGCGGTGATCTCGCTGGCGTCGCTCGTCGGTGTGATCGTGTGGGAACTGACGCGGCGGGATCCGATTGTCAACCTGCGCCTGTTCCGCAACCGCACCTATGCGGTCGCCAATCTTTTGATGTTCGTGCTGGGCTTTGTGTTATACGGCAGCGTCGTGATCCTGCCCCAGTTCCTTCAGGTGCTGATGGGATACAGCGCGACCGATGCCGGGATGGTGCTGTCGCCGGGTGGACTAGCGATGGTGGCATTGATGCCGATCGCGGGCGAAGGGGTTTCGCGCTTCGACGCGCGATGGCTTATCGCGGCGGGCTTCGCGGCATCGGCGGTGGCCCTATATCACATGACCACGCTCGACTTGCAGGTGAGTTTCAACGCGGTCGTGATGCTGCGGATTTATCAGGCGGGCGCGCTCGCGTTCCTGTTCGTGCCGATTAACACGCTGGCGTACGTTGACATTCCGGAGGGCCAGAACGATGACGTTTCCAGCATGATCAACCTGGCGCGCAATATCGGTGGAAGTGTAGGGATCGCGATCGTATCGACGATCGTCACGCGGCGCTCGCAGATTCATAGCCATGACCTCGCGATGCATCTGAATCCGTACGACAAGGGAGTTCGCGTCCTGACGGCACGGATGACCCAAGCGCTATCTCATGCCGGTTTCAGCACCTCGGAAGCTGCCCACAAGGCGGTTGCGGGTGTGTATCAGGGGATGCAGTTGCAGGCCGCCACGCTTGGCTATCTGGACGCGTACATGGCGATGGCGTTACTGTGCGCGGCGATGGTGCCGCTGGTGTTCCTGATGAAGCGCAGCGATCCGAGCCGCGGGATCGTGATCGGTTAGCGCTTCGCCCGAATTGCGGCTGCAGTAGCGATGGCGACTGCGATGGATGACCTGAACCGGATGGTGGCGGAGAAGGCCGCCCGGCTCGAAATTTTCGCCGGCCTTTCCGCCGATACCCGCGACTTGATTTGCGAACAGCTCGAGTGGCTGAGCCTGCCCGCCGGAGCGGCCCTCTTCGATGAGGGCGACGCCGGCGATTCGATGTTCATCGTGCTCTCCGGGCGGCTCGGCGTGATCGGAAAAACCCTCGAGGGTGGCACCCACGTTATTGCGCAGATTGCCGCCGGAGAGACCGTCGGTGAGATGGCGCTGCTCTCGAACGAGCCGCGCTCGGCGCGCGTCGAGGCGCTGCGCGATACGGAGCTATTGCGGATTTCGCGCGGTCCATTCGACCAGTTGATCGACGCAAGCCCGAGCGCGATGCGCTTTATGAACAGCCTGCTGGTCCGCCGCCTGCGCAACACCTCGCGCCGTCCGGCGAGCGAGGACGCACCGCGCACGATCGCAATTCAGCCGTTGGGCACCGATCTCGACGCTCCCGGGTTCGCGCGCGAACTGGCCCGCGCACTCGACGCATTGGGCCGAAAGACCGCGATCGCCGGGCCGGAGGATTCGGCGCGCGGGATCGAATGGTTCGCGCAGCTTGAAGAAGCCAATGACTTTGTTCTCTACGTAGCCGAAAGCTCGGTTACCGACTGGACCGGGCGATGCTTGCGCCAGGCCGACCGGATTCTGACGATAATTCGAGCCGCCGCGCAATCCGACGCTGACTCGAGTGCTGGAGTCGAGGCGCTGCTGAAGGCACGGCGCCATGGCGGAATCGAAGTGGCGATCTTGCATCCGGCCAACGCGCGCCGCGCCGCGCATAGCGCGGAAATTCTGCGGCGCTTTCCGGGTGCGGAACACGCGCAGATGCGCGAAGGCAATCATTCGGACGTGGCGCGGCTGGCGCGATTAATCGCGGGGCGCGCGGCTGGAATCGTGCTGTCGGGGGGCGGGGCGCGAGGGTTCGCACATCTCGGGGTCCTCAAGGCGCTCAAAGAGGCCGGGATCCCGATCGACATCTACGCGGGCGCGAGCATGGGCGCGATTGTTGCGGCCACCGCGGCACTCGAATGGGGCCACGACGAGGCCCTTTCGCATCTGGTGCCAGCCTTCGTTGAAACCAATCCGCTCAGCGATTACACGATCCCGATTGTCGCACTTGCGCGCGGGCGCAAGGTTTCGCGGCGGCTGCGCGAGCATTTCGGCGATCTCAGCGTCGAGGAGTGCTGGCGCACCTTTATCTGCACGTCGTCGGACTTGACCACTGGTTCCGTCCGCGTGCATCGCACCGGCCCGATTTGGAAGGCGCTGCGCGCAAGCGTCGCGATTCCGGGCGTGCTGACTCCGATGATTGAGGACAACCACATCCTTGTGGACGGCGGCGTGCTCAACAATATGCCGATCGATCTGATGCTTGAGATGCGGCGCGGGCCGGTTATCGCGGTGGATGTGATGCGTGACCACACGGTGACCGCGGGCACCGAGGGTCTCGAGGAATTAAGCTTGATTAACATGCTGCGTCCGGCGCGTCGCGGATCGCCCAATATCGTCACGCTGCTGATGCGCGCCGGGACGGTGGGCAGCGAGGCGCAGATCCGCCATCTGCGTCCCCATCTCGATTTGCTGATCGAGCCGCGAATCGAGACGATCGGGATGCTCGAATGGAAGTCGTACCGCCTCGCAATCGACGAAGGCTATCGGCAGACGATGACCATTTTAGAAAGCCGCGAGGACCTCTCCAGATTGCGCTGAGCGAATCCGGCACCTCGCGGCCGGGACCTATTCGCCGCCCGGGAGCAGCTGTCCCGAGGTTCTAACCGAAGGGACAGAGAATTTCCCACACACGCTTCCCGTGATGCCCGTCGCAGAGAACGTATTCACCCCGTCACCTTCTATCTCCTGCCCCGTTACGGAACCCGTTTGAGAGGGAAGTGAAAGATTGATGGCGTCTATTTCGGCGAATCCGCCACTCTCGGTACCGGTAGTGATCGAGAAGTTCACGTCCGAACCATCGCTCGCCGTGCACGCGGTGCCACTGGAGGCCGAGTGTCCCTGCTTATTGAAGCCGATCCAAGCCCTGCAACTGCCGTTTGGTGGAATCTTGAATCCCGCTCCGAGCAGGATATAGGCGGTATTCGGAAAACCCCCGATACAGTAGTTCTTCGCGCTCGCAATCTGCGGCAGCAGGAGCAGAGCCACGACAGTAGCAGCTAGTCCAACTCGTACTTTGTGCATAACCTTCCCTCCCAATGGGTACGATCGTTTGAGGCTGCCGTCCCGGCAATCGCGCCTCAGGATTTCCAGAACGGCCGCCAACGTCTGTGGTTTATAAGGGATGCGCGTTTTTATGCCAAGTAACCGATCGGTGCGTTGCCCGAAGGCTGGCTGCTTCTGGAACAGCACCGCTGCCACAGACGCCCGGTTTCCACTCAGGTATCGAACGATCAGTTTGTCGTACAGCCCGTTTCTCGGCTAACTTGAGCGCCATGAAGACAAGTTGCGGCTGCCGGACTGACGGCTGAATCACAGTTGAGCCAATAACGACATGCACGATATCAATCTCTATCAGTACCCGATCTCCCCGTTCACCGAAAAAGTGCGCCGCGTGCTGACTTACAAGGGCCTCGGATGGAATCCGATCGATTGTCATTACGAGGACAAGACCAACCTGCTTGCGGTCACCGGCGGAAAATGGACGCGCGTGCCGGTTCTCGAATGGAGCGGCGAGGTGGTCTGGAATTCCGCCGACATAATCAAGTGGATCGATCGCAAGGTTCCCGCGCCGCGCGTGATTCCCGACGACGCCGCCGGACTGTGCGAGATAATCGATCACTTCGCGGACAACACGCTATTCGCGCCGATTCTGATGCTTGTCATACCCGATCTGCTCGACGCCGCCGGCGATGCAAAACTCAAGGCCAACCGCGAGAAGCTCATCGGGATGACCACCTCGAAAATGCGCGAGAGCCATGCCCAATCGCGCGAGGCGCTATTGAGCTTCGCCGCAATGATCGACAGTAACCTGCGGGGCAAAGATTTTTTTCTCGGCGGGTCGTTCACGATGGCCGACGCCTCACTGTACCACCCGTTCTTCTTTCTCGCGCTGAACCCGGCCAACTTCGCTCTGGTCCAGGAGTTCAAGCACCTGATGCGCTGGTATGAGCGCGTCCGCGATCTCAAGCAGGCCTAATCGCACACGGAGGATTTCCCGATGGCTCGCAAGCTTACGATTGGCGTCAACTGGCAGGGCAAAATCGACTACAAGGCGGCGATCGAGCGCGCAAAGATCGCCGATGCGGCTGGAATCCACTCGATCTGGGTTGCCGAAGCGTGGGGACGCGACGCCTTTACGTTGCTCACGCTGTTCGCCGAACACACCAAAAACGCGCAGCTCGCGACCTCGATCGTCAATATCTATTCGCGTACGCCCGCCGCTCTGGCGCAGCATTTCGGCACTCTCGACGAATACTCGGGCGGCAGGATGATAATCGGGCTCGGCACCAGCGGCCCACAGGTGATCGAGCATTTCCACGGCGTCAAGTTTAATCCGCCGCTGACCCGGATGAAGGAGACCGTCGAAATTATCAACTTGTTGATGGCGGGCACGCCGCTAAACTACCAGGGCAAGCTGTTCAAGCTCGGGCGAGGCTTCACGATGCGCTTCGAGCCGCCGCGCAAGCATATTCCGATCTTCATCGCGTCGCTCAACGCGCGCAGTGTTGAATTCACGGCGCGACAGGCGGACGGATGGATGCCGGTGATGATTCCGATAAGCGCACTGAAGAAAGCGATCGGCGATTTCCGCGAAATCGCGAAAAGCGCCGGCCGCGATCCCGCCGCCGTCGCAGTCAAGTCTCCGGGCGCGGTTACCGTTACCACCAATGTCGATCGCTACCGCGCCGCTCACGCCGCCAACGTCTCCTTTTATGCGGCACGGATGGGAACGTTCTATGCCGAGCAACTGACTCGAATGGGCTTCGGTGGCGACGTGGCCAAAATCAAAGAAGCATGGAACGCGGGCGGCTCGAAGGCCGGCGCCGAAGCGGTCTCGGAAAGGCTCCTTAAGGAACTTGCTTATATCGGTCCGGTCGAAGGTGCGGTGGAACGCTTACGCGCGCAAGAGGAAGCGGGGGTTGACCTTCATCCGGTCGATATCGATACGGGCGGAAGCCCGGCCGAGTTTGAAAAGATCGTCGCGCGCTTGCTCTAGCCCGTGCGCTAATCAAAGGCTGAAACCAAGACGGAGGTCCGTGAAAATGAGAGCCGCGGTATTTGAGGCGACCAAGAAGCCGCTTGTCGTCAAAGATGTCCCCGATCCAAAGTGCGACGCCAATAGCGCCATAATTCGCGTCGAAGCGAACGGAGTCTGCCGCTCCGATTGGCACGCATGGTCGGGCGACTGGACCTGGATGGGCTTGGCCGCGCAACCGGGCGCGATCCTCGGCCACGAATTCGCCGGCGTCGTCGAAGAGGTCGGAAAGGACGTTCACAATTTCAAGCACGGTGAGCGCGTCGTCGTCCCGTTCAGCCAAGGCGACGGCACCTGCGAATACTGCCGCAACGGCCAATCCAACGTGTGCCTGAACGCGATGTTGCCCGGGTTCTCTTATCCGGGAGGCTTTGGACGTCTGGTTGCCGTGCCCGCGGCCGATGCCAACCTGGTTAACCTTCCCGCCAGCATCGATTTTATCGAGGCGGCCTCGATGGGTTGCCGGTTCATGACTTCGTTTCACGGAATCGTAGATCGCGCAAAGGTCCAGCCCGGTGAATGGGTGGCCGTTTACGGATGCGGCGGAATCGGACTGGCGGCGATCAACGTTGCAGCCGCGTGCGGCGCCAACGTGATCGGTGTCGATCTCGACGCGGCGAAGCTCGAACTCGCCAAAGGCGTTGGCGCCATGCACGTGATCAACGGCAAGAAGACCGACGCGGTCCAGGCCGTCGTCGATCTGACCAAGGGAGGCGCGCATGTCGCCGTAGATGCGCTCGGGATCGCGGCCACCTGCCGCAGTGCGATCATGAGCCTGCGCAAGCAGGGACGTCATCTTCAGATCGGCCTGACCACCTCGGCCGAAAAAGGCGAAATCGCGCTTCCGATCGATCGGATGGTCACGATGGAGCTACAGGTGATTGCATCGCTAGGGATGCAGGCGTCGCACTATCCGGCGATGCTGCAGATGGTCGAAGCGGGGCGAATCTCGCCGAAGTCGATGGTGACCGGCACGTGCGATCTTGCCGGGATAAATCGCGTCTTCGAAGAGATGAACACTTTCCAGAATGTCGGCGTGACAGTCTGCAACAACTACAATTGACTCGCGGATAGGGGCGCA